>JBGCEA010000286.1:0-25716 GCA_045105915.1 Nitratireductor sp. | reverse complement strand
GATGCAAGAACCTTTAAACTGGCTGAGGGGCTAACATGGCAAGATTCAGCTGATCGCAATCACACTAAAAATAAAGATGAGTTAGCAGAATTCATTGGTGAACGCGCGCAAGCAGGACGCATGGCGCCAAAAGGCTTTCCACGAAATGGTAAGTTTGGGTCTTAGATAAAAAGTGGAGCGCAATAACAAGCGGGTTATTGGCTCTATTTTTGTCATGCTGACAAAGAAGTAATTGCTTCTAAAAATACAATTCGCTTACATGCTCTTAAAGGAGTTTGTTCATGAAATTGTATATTGGAAATAAAAAATACTCATCTTGGTCTTTTCGCCCGTGGATTGCTTTAACGGCAAAAAACATTGAATTTGAAGAGATTTTAATTCCTTTTGACAATGATGGTAAAAATCCAAAGTTTGGTGATTTTTCGCCAACCAGCAAAGTCCCAACCTTAGTAGATGAAGAATTGAATGTTTGGGAATCTCTAGCCATTCTCGAATATCTGGCTGATAGATTTCCCCAGCACGGCTTTTGGCCAACAGACATAAATGCGCGCGCGCATGCACGTGCAATCTCAAATGAAATGCATGGAGGTTTTTTTGGCATTCGCGGTGAGTGCCCCATGAATATGGCGCGCAAAGTTGAAGCGCTAGAGGTTGGCGATAGCGTTAAAAAAGACGTGAAGCGCATAGAAGCGATTTGGGAAGAATGCTTAGACACTTTTGGTGGGCCGTTTTTGTTTGGCGAATTTTGCAATGCAGATGCCATGTATGCACCCGTTGTAAACCGCATTGAAAAATACGAACTTTCAAACCATGCGGCAGTTAAGACCTACACAAAGGCCATGAAAGCCCTTCCAGCCTATAAAGCATGGGAAGAGGCGGGTATTAATGAGCCATGGATTGTAGAGGCTGACGAAGCTTAAAACTAACAACGTCAAACAATATCGATTTACTAAAAGCTTAGGTGAAAATGCGCCTAAGCTTTTTGCGTTTGTTTGACAGAAAGATAACTGTGTCCAAACAGTGCCATCAAAATAATAGCGCCGCCAATCAGCGTGGTTGTCTCAACAATTTCGCCAAAAACTATCCATATCCAAACAGGGGCTAATACCGTCTCTAGTAAATAAAACATGGCGGCTTGCGGTGCTGGTATAAAGCTTGGCGCTAAAGCCAAACAAAAGGCGGCAATGGGTACAATTAAAGCAGCATTAGAAATGGCAAAGAACCAACTTTGTGGTGCAGACGAATATGCAACAATAAGCGGCAGCGCAAATAAAACAGAAACAAGCCCGCCAAAGCCAGGTGCCAAAGACATATCAACACCAGATTTACGCGTGAGTGTCACGCCATAGCCAAGTGAGATAGCGCATATAAGTGCAAATGCATCTCCCAAAAATGAGCCGCTACTTAGCCCATTTTGTACAATAAGACCGACGCCAAAAATGGTGAGCGCAATTGCTATCCATGTATGCACTTTTGGCTTTTCACCAATAAGCCACCACGAAAATATTGCCGCTGCCATAGAGTTAAACGCCAAGATGAAAACTAGATTGGCGGTTGAGGTGTTATACACCGCAAGCGTAAAGAAGATGTTGTTTAAGCCATAAATAATAGCAACCATTACCCATGCAGGATTGCGAAAGGGTTTTGCCGGCATGTTTTTTGGGCGTGCAAAATACCAGTAAGCTAAAAAGATGATAGCTAATATACCACCGCGCAAGGCCATCATGAGCCAAGGGTCAGAGCCAGCCAATCGAATGAAAGGCACATCGAACGAAATTACCAAGCCGCCAATAAAGCCAAGTGCAATGCCTTTTTGGGGTGCGTTTTGTAAAGGAGCTGACGCAGCATTATTTACTTGAGCAGCACTTGCTTGCGTCATTTTGGTATCCTTTACACATAGAAACAATCAAGCAATGTCTAAAGCGAAAAACTAAGATTGAAAGCAAAAAACGAAGGTTGCTCAAACTTTCTGTGTAAATGAGAAGTGAAAAGAGAGGTAAATAAACAATCAGTTTATTTTTTTACCTGCCAGCCATTTATACCCAAATGTTCTTGGGGTCCAAATTTGGTTTTGTATTCCATTTTTTGAGAGCTCTTAACCCAGTAGCCTAGATACACATAAGGCAAGCCCATTTTACGCGCACGTCTTAAATGATCCAAAATCATAAAGCTGCCAAGGCTTCGTGCATCTTCATATGGATCAAAAAAGCTATAAACCATAGACAGGCCATTGTTCAAAACATCGGTTAAGGCAAGAGCTATAAGAGGGCCTTCGCCTTTACCAGTAATTCCAGAATCTGGACCACGCAATCTATATTCAACCAGCATGGTATCAACATGCGTGTCTTCCACCATCATAGCATAATCGAGCGAAGTCATGTCCACCATGCCGCCATCAAAGTGGCGCGCGTCAAGATAAGAGCGAAACAGCGAATATTGCTCGCTTGTTGGCTCTGGCGCTACTTCAACGCCAATCAAATCTTTATTTTTTGAGATAACTCTTTTTTGGCTTTTGCTTGGGTTAAAATGATCGACCTGCACACGTGTCGAAACACATTCTTTGCAAGCATCACAAGCAGGGCGATAAGCAATGTTTTGAGAACGTCTAAAGCCACCATGCGTTAGCATGTTGTTTATTTGGGGCGCTTGTTCGCCCACCAAATGCGTGAACACCTTGCGCTCTTGCTTACCCTCTAAATAAGGGCAAGGTTGAGGGGCTGTTAAATAAAACTGAGGCGTATCTAGCGAGTGCTTTGTCATTCTCTTTCTTCCATAGATAAGAGATTAAGACAGCAATTTAAATTACACAAGCTAGAAGTTTAGCTGGTTTAGTTAACTCGCATTATTGGTCTGAACGCACAACTACAGTACCAAGTAGTATATCTTGTACCAATCGCTTTTTGCTCGAAAACAAAGAAACGATCAAAATAATAGGCGTTAGCATTACATGCGCTACCCAAAATACGATTGAGTGTAAGACAGCAAGTAAGCCATCTACTTTGCCACCATCTAAACGAATGAGTTTAATCGCGAAAAATTGCATTCCAAGGGTTGCTTGTTTTTCGCCGCCAAGCGTGAGCCATATATAGACAACAGCAATAAGCGGTGCCAATGCACCAAATATTAAAAAGCCAAAGCCTAACGTTACAATACCAAAAATAGCAGCAAGACCAAACACCAAGGCATAGTCAAATATATAGGCCATGACACGCCGCGATCTAACACCATCTAATTGCTCAAAATAAATTGAACGCGTCGATTTTACATTCGATCCCGAAAGATCTTCATAGTCATATGTTTTACTGTCATTTTCGCCGGCCATAAAAAAGCTCCCTTTCTTTTCAGATGGGAGCTTTAGAGGAGGAATTCAAGTTTTTATTTATGCAGGCACAAAATTTAGTGCAATGCCATTAATGCAATGTCTCAAACCCGTTGGGGCAGGGCCATCGGTAAATACGTGCCCAAAGTGTCCGCCACATCTTCTGCAATGCACTTCTGTTCGCTTGCTAAACAGGCTATTATCTTCTTTGGTTCTAACTGAGTTTTCAATTTCTTGATAAAAACTTGGCCAGCCAGTGCCGCTATCAAATTTAGTTGCGCTTGCATAAACAGGCAAATCACAGCCTTGGCAATGGAAGTTACCTTCACGCTTTTCATCATTTAATGGGCTGGTGAAAGGGCGCTCGGTTGCTTCTTGTCTTAAAACCGCAAATTGCTCAGGCGTTAAAACCGCTTGCCACTCATCTGGCGTTTTGGTGATTTCAAAATCACCCTCATTTGCAAAAGCCTTAGGGGCTGACATTCCGTTTAGACTAAAGCCAAGAGCGGCAGTTGATGCAGTGCCAAAAAGACCAGCAATTAAAAAGTCACGACGTTTCATATCAATTTCCTATTCAACTAATTTCTATGCACGGTATATGACTTATATTTCGCTCAAGTGCCAATCACAAGATAGGGAGCGATAATTGTAATATCTATCGCTCCCGTGAGTGTGTTGTTATTATTTTGGTAGCAACACTTTGCTCACAACATGCACAACACCATTGCCAGCTTCAAGATCTGCAGCTGTTACTTGTGCTGCACTGCCAGATTCGTCAAAAATCCAAACATTACCATGCGGTGTAAGGGTTGCAGTTAAGGCATCGCCGCTTACTGTGGTAAAGTTAAAGCGGCCATGATGCGCTTTAATTTTTTCAACAAGCATGGCTGATGAAATATTGCCTGACACCACATGCGCTGTAAGCACCTTTGTTAATGTGGCTTTGTTTTCTGGCTTCAACAAATTATCGACTGTGCCAGCAGGCAGTGCCGCAAATGCATCATTTACGGGCGCAAATACTGTAAATGGACCTTCTGACATTAGCGTGTCTACAAGACCAGCTGCTTTTACTGCTGCAACAAGTGTTGTGTGCGCGTCAGAACCAACTGCAATATCTACAACTGTTTTTGGGGCATGGCCTGCAGAAAATGCAGATGATGTCATAGCTGTTGTGCTTGCTGCAATAACGATTGCTGCTAGTGCTGATTTGATTGATTTCTTCATTTGAAAAACCTCCGCGGAATAAATCCTTTGTAGCCCCAAATTATTTTGGGTACTTAAAATGTTTTACGGAGATAGATTTTTTTGGATCACAAATTTTAATTAAAAAACGAACTCATCAATCGAATAATCGCAGCTAAAGGTCTGAACTCTCTTGCAAAAGTTTTGCAATTTTTGGCGCAAAATAAGTTAAAACGCCATCACAGCCAGCGCGTTTAAATGCCATCATCGATTCCATCATTGCGCGCTCTTCATCTAAAAAGCCATTTGCAGCACCAGCCATTATCATCGAATATTCACCAGACACTTGATACGCAAATGTTGGCATTTGGTACGTGTCTTTAACGCGGCGTATAATGTCTAAATACGGCATGCCGGGTTTTATCATCAGCATATCTGCGCCTTCTTCAATGTCTAATTGGCATTCAAGTAACGCTTCATCAGAATTTGCAGGATCTACATAATAAGTCTTCTTATCACCTTGCAGTAAGTCCTTTGTGCTAACTGCCTCGCGGTAAGGCCCATAAAAGGCAGAGGCATATTTTGCGGCATAAGACATAATAGCAACGTCTTCAAAGCCAGTATCGTCTAAAGCATCGCGTATCGCGCCTATGCGTCCATCCATCATTTCAGAGGGCGCTATAATGTCGGCGCCAGCTTCAGCCTGAATAACAGCCGCTTCACAAATAATGCTAACGGTCTCATCATTCAAAATTTGTCCATCTCTCATAAGGCCATCTTGCCCATGCGAGGTAAAAGGATCTAACGCGACATCAGTTATAATGCCCATTTCAGGCACTGCGTCTTTAATGGCTTTGGTCGCTTCATTAATAATGCCATCTGCATCCATAATGGCAGAGCCTGTTTCATCACGTTTAGAAATAGGGATGTTAGCAAAGGTCGCAATGGCAGGCACACCAAGAGCATGGGCATCTTGTGCAGCCTTAACTGCCAAATCTATGCTCATACGCTCAACCCCTGGCATAGAGCTTATAGATTGTCTTTCATTTTGGCCTTCAATCAAAAAGATAGGCCAAATCAAATCATTTGCGCTTATTGTGTTTTCGCGTACCAACCGCCTAGACCAATCAAATCTGCGATTGCGTCTTATTCTGCGACTACCTGTAATTTCATTCACACTTCTACGCATTGTTTTTCCAAACTAACTTTTATGTACACTCAACTTAAAAAAGCTTACACATAAACTTGAATTTTCAAATCTACTAGAGCAGTAATGAATTAGAAAGCGGTGTTTTTCAATCACCTTCTATTTAGTGGCTTTTAATCCAATGTGCAAAGGACGTGCTGATATATGGCATTGCAACCAAAACCTCAAAGCAAAGCGTTTCCTTTTTTCTATTTAATTGGCTCGCTCTTTTATAGGCTCATCTCGCTCGTCTTGATATATATAGCCATTGTTTACTGGATGGGTATTTTAGGCATTAGCCATGAGGGGGAGCGCCGTTTCGATCTCATTGCTCTGCATTGGCAATATGCAACCACAATATTATGCGTGCTATTGCCCATTGCAGCCCTTGGCCTTTGGGGTGGTTTTTCGTGGGGGGTGGCGATTTGGCTTATTTGCGCCATTACAGAGCTCGTTATGTATCAAGCATTGCCACATTTGTTTGGGCAGCACCCAAATATCGTGTTTTTTCACCTGTTTTGTATGGTCGTTTTTGTAAGTTTAATTTCAATTGCCACTTTCATAGAAAACAAAAAGTAAATTTTTTTGAGCCAAAATCTAAAAAAGTCAATGATTTCAATGCGTGAAATTTTTAGCGTTATTTTTGGTAACTTTCAGTTAAGCGTACGATTTAATTAAAATTTGATATGAATTGTGTAGATTGAGCTTCTAACGAGATGGGACTTAAACCCACGGACAACAGGGAAGTAGAAATTATGAACAGTTCATTAGAATTGGTTGGTGAAGCAATTGAGCCTCAATCAACAGGCGATATTCAAACTAACTATCTAGAATCTTTAACAATGGTAGAGCGTCTACACCGTCGCTTACTTGATGTTATTAAAGATGAGTTTGACCGTGAAGGCCATAGCGATATTAATGCAATTCAAGCATTGTTGTTGCACAACATTGGTAACTCAGAATTAACTGCAGGCGAATTGCGCACACGCGGTTACTATCTTGGTTCAAACGTTTCTTACAATTTGAAAAAATTGGTAGATCAAGGTCTTATCCATCACCAAAAATCACGCGTTGATCGTCGCTCAGTACGTGTAAGCCTAACAGATAAAGGCAAGCAAATTGCTGAAATCGTAGAAGGTCTATATGCACGCCACATCGCTTCGATTGAAAAAGTAAGCGGCATTTCAGCAGATGAATTTGCTAAAATGAATAAGTCTTTACAGCGTCTAGAGCGCTTCTGGACTGACCAAATTCTATATCGCCTCTAATTTTAGAGTTTAGATACAAGAATTGAAAACCCATCTGGCTATAAACGCCTGATGGGTTTTGTTTTGTTTGTTGATAAAATTCTTTATTTAGTGGTGCTTGCGAAGGGTTTAAAAGCTTCCATAATATTTGGAAGAATACGCGGTGTGCTTTTTAAATAAGGCGCATAGTCTTTGCGGCTCCCTTCAAGATGCTTTTGTGTGATTGACTGGCTGATAAAGCAAATAACAAAAGCCAAGAACGCAGGGCCAAAAAATACAATAGGATGCGCACAAAGGGCAAAAGCGCAAATGCTAAGGCCAGCCCACGCAATAATTTCACCAAGATAATTAGGATGGCGGGCATAAAACCATAAGCCACCTGTATAAGTAGTGTTTGGCAATAGGCTCGCTTTAGCTTTGAACATTTGCCAATCTGCAATGCTCTCAATCACCAAGCCTGCTGCAAATATGATGAAACCAATAAAAAATAGGACATAAAAAAGTGCGCTTGATGCGAAGGGAAGTGCAAGTGCATCTGATGGTGCAAAATTTGGCGCATAAATAAATACCGCCAAAATAGTAGAAGAAATCAGCCATTGTATAATGGCTTGGGGCAGAAAGATTTTATAAAGACTGGCAATCCAAAAGCCTTCGCCGCCCTTTTTGCGCATTTTTAAATAGCGCGCATCTTCATGCTTTGCGTTAATGTGCCTTAAAACCAGCTGAAGCGTGAGCCTAACAGCCCATAGTGTAATTAAGAGCGCAAACGCATATTGGGCATAAAGCAGAGGGCCGCTTGGGGCTAAACTAACAAAATAAATTCCAATCCAAGCATTTAGAGCAAAACCAGGTCCCCAATAAAAATCTACAATGCCGGCATCTTTCATTTTAACACTTGCAAGCCACACCATAAAAAAGGCGAACAGGGTAGTGATGAATGTTATGAGTAGAATGTTCATTGTTTTTCCAAGGTTTTAATTCAATTACCTATATAGTTTAACATTAAACTATATGTCGTACTCGCATACTCACACTTCGTTTCATTCTAAATCGCCAATTGTAAATTGACAAATTCGAACTAAAATTTGCTTTTCTAATCACGTTAATTTTAACGATCAGCTACTATAAATAGTCAATAACTTAGCATATAAGCTTTTTAGCCACCTATTCGCCATTATTTATGTGCATATATGGCAGTATAAATACTGAATTTATTTAACCAATAAGCTTGCTGGGTGGTATGAGAATTTACAGTTCGTTAATTCGAATCTCCTAGCGTTTAAAAAAAGAGGCTTTTTGCATGCCACAAAAGAGATACGTAGTTTAGGCGCAACTAGATTACACATTACTGGATAAGTTTATGAGAAGAAGAAAATTTTTAACTGGCGCTTCAGCTTCATTCGCGGGTTTGACGCTTGGTTCAAACTCAGCGCTTGGGGAATCGGCAATTGATTCATTCTTAAAAAACTCAACGCGCGGCAATTGGAATGACCAATTTGACGCAAGAAAAGGCGATGCCGATATATCAGGCATGAGTACACCTATTTTTTCTCAGCAAACACCTCGCTTAATCGAAGCTGCTATAGGCCAATATCGCCAAATCAATGCAAATGGTGGCTGGCCAGTTGTGCCAGCAAACGCCAAATTGCGTTTGGGTGTTAATCACAAAAATGTTGGCATTTTGCGCCGCCGTTTAGTAATTGCTGGCGATCTAGCACCAACAGCGGGCGATTCAAATGTTTATGATACTTGGGTGCAAGCGGCTGTAAAAAGATTTCAAGCACGCCACGGCCTGCCATCAGACGGTCTTTTGGGGCGCTACACATATGCAGCCCTAAATGTGCCAGCAACAACAAGACTTGGCCAATTAGAAACAAACATTGTTCGCCTTCGTTCGATGTCTGGCTTTTTGGGGCAGCGTTATGTTTTGGTAAACATTCCAGCAGCGCACATTGAAGCAGTAGAAGGCAACACCGTTGTTTCTCGTCATAAGGCTGTGGTTGGTAAGGTCGATCGTCAATCACCTATTTTAAATTCGCAAATTCATGAAATCAATTTGAACCCATTTTGGACAGCGCCAAAATCGATTGTTCAAAAAGACATCATTCCGCTAATGCAAGAAGACCCAACTTATTTGGCACGCAATTCAATCAGAATTTTCGCACCAGATGGTCAAGAGATTCCACCAGAAGCGATCAATTGGAATTCTGAAGAGGCGGTAGACTTCTTGTTTCGCCAAGACCCTGGCAAAATCAACGCTATGGGCTCGGTTAAAATCAATTTCGAAAACCCACATGCGGTTTATATGCACGACACACCAACACAAAGCACATTTGGTAAATTGGTGCGCTTTGAATCGTCTGGCTGTGTGCGTGTGCAAAATGTACGCGACCTTGTGGCGTGGCTTGCAAAAGACACACCCGGCTGGGATAGAAGATCAGTTGATCGTGTAATTGAAAGCGGCGAGCGATTAGATTTAGCGCTGGTGCAACCAGTGCCTGTCTACTTCACCTATGTAACAGCATGGGCTACCACAAATGGTGTAGTGCAGTTTAGAGATGATATTTATAGACGCGATGGCGTTGAAGAATTAGCGCTAAGCACCCAAAAAATCTAAAACGATTTTCATCTCAACTAATCAAAGCAAGGTTTTTTAGCCTTGCTTTTTTGTTTTCTATTGAAAAGCCCACATTTTATACCACTTAAGTGTTCAAACTTAAGATTGGTTGTGCTATCAGCCGCTCTTAAATTGTGAGCAATTACACTCCCAAACTATTACCAGCGAACAATCGGAAACAACATGTCACAAGATAATTTATCTGCAGAACTCAATTCATTTTTCAACAAATCACTCAGCGAAGTCGATCAAGAAGTTTTTGGCTCAATCGAAAGTGAGTTGGGTCGTCAAAAGCAAGAAATTGAATTGATTGCGTCTGAAAACATTGCCTCACGCGCCGTTATGGAAGCCCAAGGCTCAATCATGACCAACAAATATGCAGAAGGCTATCCTGGTAGACGCTATTATGGTGGTTGTCACTTTGTAGATATTGCAGAAGAACTTGCTATTGAACGCGCTAAAAAATTGTTTGGCTGTGACTTTGCAAATGTTCAGCCAAATTCTGGTAGCCAAATGAACCAAGCCGTATTCTTGGCGCTACTTCAGCCTGGCGATACTTTCATGGGCCTTGATCTAAATTCAGGTGGTCACCTAACACACGGTTCTCCTGTAAATATGTCAGGTAAATGGTTCAACGTTGTTTCTTATGGTGTTGATGCAGAATCTGAAAAAATCGATATGGAAGAAGTTGCGAAAAAAGCACGCGAGCACAAACCAAAGCTTATTATTTGTGGCGGTACTGCTTATTCTCGTTTTTGGGATTGGAAACGCTTTCGTGAAATTGCAGACGAAGTTGGTGCATATCTACTTGCAGATATGTCTCACATTGCAGGCCTTGTGGCTGGCGGCGTGCACGAAAGCCCAGTGCCACACGCGCATGTTTCTACCACAACAACACACAAATCTTTGCGTGGCCCACGCGGTGGTATGATTTTGACCAATGATGAAGCATTGGCGAAGAAATTGAACTCTGCAATTTTCCCAGGTCTTCAAGGTGGCCCTCTAATGCACATTATTGCAGCTAAAGCGGTTGCATTTGGTGAGGCGCTAGACCCATCCTTTAAAGCCTATGCAAAACGCGTTGTTGAAAATGCAAGCGCACTTGCAGGCAGCCTAGAAAAAAATGGCCTGCGTATTGTTTCAGGCGGCACAGACAACCACTTAATGCTGGTTGATTTGCAAGCTAAAAACGCAACTGGTAAACGCGCAGAAGCAGCGCTAGGGCGTGCGTTTATTACGTGTAACAAAAACGGCATTCCAAATGATCCAGAAAAACCATTTGTAACTTCAGGCGTGCGTCTTGGTACACCTGCAGGCACAACAAGAGGTTTTGGCATTGCAGAATATGAGCAAATTGGTGACCTTATTTCACAAGTTTTAGATGGTCTAAAAGAAGCTAATTCTGATGAAGGCAATGCTAAGGTTGAAGCTGAAGTTAAAGCTAAAGTGCTAGAGATGACTGCAAAGTTCCCAATCTATTCAGATTGGACATAATAGTTTAATAGAATAAAGGTTAGGGGATACAAACGTGCCCCCTAACCAATCGTAACTAGATTAGGAGACTTACATTGCGTTGCCCTTATTGTTCCTCTCCAGATTCTCAAGTTAAAGATTCTAGACCCACTGACGACAACACCTCAATTCGTAGACGTAGAATTTGTAATGATTGCGCAGGCAGGTTTACAACCTTTGAACGTGTGCAATTAAGAGAATTGGTGGTACTTAAAAAATCAGGCAAGCGTATTGCCTTTGATCGAGATAAATTGGTGCGCTCTGTGGCAACAGCCTTGCGCAAACGCGATATAGACACAGATCGTTTTGATAGAATGATTACGGGCATTGTGCGCCAATTAGAGCAACGCGGCGAAGATGACATTCCAACCAGCGAAATTGGCCGATTGGTACTAGAAGGGCTTCGTAACATAGATCAAGTCGCCTATGTGCGTTTTGCGTCTGTCTATCAAGACTTTAAAGAAGTGAAAGACTTTGAAGCCATTTTGGGCATGATCTCAAATGACGATAAGCCTTTAGATTAGACGCCAAGCCAGTTGTAGCGCTTAAGTATTTTTTAAAACTGTTATAAGCAAGTGCTAAATCGCAATTGCCAAATTTGCTAAATTGCGGCAAAAGATTTCTATGAATTCCAACACGCCATCCAACATATCTTTGACAGACCGCAAGTTCATGGCGGCGGCCATTCGCTATGCGCGCCAAAATGAAGGCCAAACAGGCGCAAACCCTTCGGTTGGATGTGTGATTGTTGCAAAGATTGATAATGAATTACGCATAATTGGAGCAGGCGTAACCGCCAAAGGCGGACGCCCGCACGCAGAGCCAATAGCACTGCAAGATGCGCAAGAAAACGCACCACAAGCCATTAAAGGCGCAACGGCCTATGTAACGCTAGAACCATGCGCGCATCACGGCGCAACGCCGCCTTGTGCAAGAACGCTGGTGAATGCAGGTATTGCAAGGGTTGTGAGCGCTTATGTGGATCCTGATGAGCGCGTAAACCAACAAGGCCACGAAATGCTTGAAGAGGGCGGTGTGCAGGTAACGCCCCATTGTTTGCAAGAAGAAGCGCAGATTAGTTTGCGCTGTTATCTAACCAACAAAACTCTAAAGCGCGCTCATATAAGCTTAAAACTTGCCACGAGTAACGACGGATATTTGGGCGCAAAGGATGAAAACATTGGCGAGCGCCAAGTCAAAATTACGGGCGATATTGCAAATCACCAAACGCATTTGCTGCGGGCACGCCACCATGCCATTTTGGTTGGCGCGCAAACCATCATAGACGATAATCCAAGTTTGACGTGTCGTTTGAATGGATTGGAAGAAAGATCACCCACGCGCATTATTTTAGATCCAAATGGCCGCGTACCAATAGATGCCAAGGTTTTTCAAACTGCTAACCAAGTGCCAACTATTATTGTAACAGATGCAAACGCCCATGAAGATCGTCATCAAGAACTCGCTAAAGTGGGCGTTCAGTTAATGACGTGTGAAAGAGTGGAGGGCGCAATAAATTTAGGCCAACTTGCAAAAGATTTAAGTGCCAATGGCATACAAAGCATATTGGTAGAGGGCGGCGCAAAAACTGCGCAAGCATTTTTAAAAGCTAATTTGGTGGATGAGTTGATATTGCTAAGGGGCCAGCCAAACTTAAGCAAAGACTATAAAAACCTAGTCGCTTCTCCCGTAACAACTGCGAATGCGCTAAACGTGCTTGGCAAAAATTATTCGCTTCTTCAAGAATTACACCTTGGACAAGATCAATTAACGCACTACATAAGAACTTAAATAAGTTCAGGAAAATAAATGTTTACAGGCATTATCACAGATATTGGCAAACTTGCCAAAATAACAAACTTGGATCAGGGCAAAAGATTTAGCGTTGAAACAAGCTATGATGTGCCTTCTATAGATATTGGCGCATCTATTGCCCATAGTGGTGTTTGCCTAACGGTTACCTCAAAAGGCACAAACAGTTTTGAAGTAGAAGTTTGGGAAGAGGCGCTGCGCCTTTCTACCTTAAATACATGGCAGGTAGGCCAAGAAATAAACTTAGAGCGCTCTTTAAAAATTGGCGATGAATTAGGCGGTCATTTAGTGTCTGGCCATGTTGATGGCTGGGCGCAAATTGTTGATATCAAAAGAGAAGGCGATGCAACGCGCTTTGTTTTAAAAGCGCCACAAGAATTGGCAAAGTTTATTGCAGCCAAGGGCTCGGTTGCTCTAAATGGCACTTCTCTTACTGTTAACAAGGTAGAAGGCGCTAACTTTGATGTATTGCTCATTGCTCACAGCCTAGAAGTTACGACTTGGGGCAGTGTTAAAATGGGCGATATGCTAAATATAGAGATAGATCAAATGGCGCGTTATGCAGCTCGTCTTATGGATTTTAAGTAGAGTGTCATTTAAATAGCAAAAAAAGCAGATTATTCTTGCCTATTTGTCTTACTCATGTTTTTAGGCGATCTTAGTTTTTATAAGTTGAAAATTTAAAATTTTAAGGAAACTCAGTGTCCACTGCTCCCAATATACTTATCGTTTCTGCGACCTTTTACGAAGACCTTACAAATGCGCTTTTAGATGGCGCTATCGAAACTTTGAAAGCGGCAGGCGCAACATATGAATGTGTTGAAGTGCCAGGCGTTTTAGAAATTCCAGCAGCTATTTCTATGGCTATGGCTGGCATGAAAAATGGTCGTAAACATTTTGATGGTTATATTACACTTGGTTGTGTCATTCGCGGTGAAACAACGCATTACGATATTGTGTGCAATGAATCAGCCAGAGCGTTAATGGATTTGAGTGTTCACAATAACATTGCACTTGGCAATGGCATTCAAACGGTAGAAAATTCTAAGCAAGCTTGGGCGCGCGCCAATAAAGACGAAAAGAATAAAGGCGGCGGAGCTGCGCAAGCTGCCCTTGATATGATTGCTCTAAAACAAACGCTTGGCGCTTAGAACATGAGTGCACAAGATAAAACAGTAAAACTAGAAAAAGCCGCAAACAAACGCGGTGTTGCACGCTTAGCTGCCGTTCAAGCGCTTTATCAAATGGATTTAACATCAGCAAAATTAATGGATGTTGTTTCTGAGTTCGAGCATTTTCGCTTTGACCAAGAAGTTGATGAAGATCAAGGTTCAGAAAAATATAGAGCTGCCGACGCCGCATGGTTTCGCGCAATTTTATCTGGCGTTATCGAGCAACAAGCCGATATCGATCCACTGATCCATCATAATTTACCAGCCGACTGGCCTCTCAAGCGACTAGAGACATTACTGCGTTCAATTTTGCGCGCTGGCACTTGGGAACTTCGTGCAAGAAAAGACGTACCGGTTAAAGTTATCATCTCAGAATATGTAGATGTGGCTAAAGCCTTTTACGAAGATGATGAGCCAAAACTTGTAAATGGATTGCTCGATCGTTTAGCGCGCACCTTGCGCGATGATGAAGGTATGATTGAAAAAGCAGATAGTCCTAAGCAAAGCTCATCTGCTAGCGAAGCGGACGTAAGCCAAACAGATGCAAGCCAGCCAACTGCTAGCGCAAGCGAAAGTGAAGATGGTGACGCGTCTAAATGAGTTTAGCATAATCAAAAAATACTTCGCGCCGCTTTCAGGAAAAGGGGCGTTTGATTTATTAGACGATGCAGCTCTTTTAAACGAAAAAGCAAAGCACTCAGTTGTTGTAACCAATGATGCCATTTGTGAAGGCATTCATTTTTTACCCAATACCAATCCAAAACATATTGCCCAAAAAGCCCTTCGCACAAACCTTTCTGATTTATGCGCAAAGGGGGCAGTGCCTTTTGGCTTCACCCTAGCGCTTGGCTTACCCTCTTATTGCGATGAAGCATGGATAAAGCGCTTTGCAGCAGGCTTAAAAGCAGATTGCAAAAAATTCAATTTAGAGTTGGTTGGCGGTGATACATTTAAAGTGCCAAACGATTCTGGCCTTGTGGTTTCAATAACCGCATTTGGCAATGTTATTAAAAGCAATTACGCTTCGCGCTTAAAAGCAAAAGCAGGGCATAAGCTCTATGTCACCGGCTCAATTGGTGACAGTGTTTTGGGCTTGAAACTGGCTCAAGAAATTTCCAAATCAAAAAGCGCCAAAGCCTTAGCCGACATCAATGCTAGCGAAAAATATTTGATCAACAGATATGAATTGCCGCGCCCTCGTTTTGAGGGGGCAACACTCATTGCAAAATACGCATCAGCAGCAATGGACATTTCAGATGGGTTTGTGGGTGATTTAGAAAAACTTTGCCAAGCCTCTAATGTTGCAATTGAAGTTGAGCAACACGCTATTCCACTTTCAAAGCAAGCTCATAAAATTGCAAAAACTCACAATGTACCCATGACAAGTTTGATCACTGGTGGCGATGATTATGAATTGCTTATCTGTGTTCCCAAGTCCAAAATAGATGTATTCGAAAAAGAATCGTCAAAGCTTGATCTAAACTTTACCTGTCTTGGTAGCTTCAAAAAAAGCCCACCTCTAAGAAAAAGCAGTTCTAGCGCTAGCCAGCACGTGACAATACTGGATGAATATGGACGGCCGCTAAATCTAACGAGGCGTTCATATATTCATTTCTAATAGAGCACATCTAATGGAGCATGAAATTAATGGCCTCTAATGCAAGCAATTCAAATGCATCGCAACTTTTAAGTGACGAGCAAGAAAACGGCATCGCTAGATATAACGCTTTTGTTTATATGATTTGCGCGGCTTTGATTTCTTCTGCCGCGCCTATCAGCATTGCACTTGGTGGCCTTGTGGGTAGTTACTTGTTGGGGCCTGATAAGTCTTTAGCAACACTACCAGTGACTGGCTATAATTTGGGCGTGGTGCTTGCAGCAATTCCTGCCGCACTCTTCATGAAAAAAGTAGGCCGCAAATTTGGTTTTATGGGCGGTGCACTCATTGGCATTGCTGGAGCGATTATAGCGGTGAGTGCGCTCTATCAGCAGTCATTTGTTGTGTTCGTTATTGGGTTAATTACCATTGGTTGTTCTGGCAGTTTTGCGCAGCAAATTCGTTTTGCAGCAGCAGATAGAGGTACAGTGGCCTTTAGACCCAAGGCCATTTCTATGGTTTTGCTGGGTGGCGTTGGCGCCGCTATCATTGGCCCACAGCTTATCTTAAATTTCAAAGACTATCTTGCACCGGTGCCTTTTGCTGGCGCGTTCTTATGGACAATTGCACTATATTTGAGCGCAATGATTGTGCTTTTGTTTTTAAACACCACCAATGCACCCCAAGATGAAAAACAAGAGAGCCAAAAAGAACCGCGTCCATTATTGGAAATAGCAACGCAGCCAAAATTTATGATTTCTCTTTTATGTGCAATCACAGCTTATGCGCTTATGTCTTATGTCATGACAGCCGCGCCGCTGGCCATGATAGCCTGCGGCTTTGATGTAGACGATGCAACATGGGGTATTCAGTGGCACGTTCTGGCTATGTTTTTGCCAAGCTTTTTTACTGGTAATCTAATCTCTCGCTTTGGCAAAGAACGCATAGTGGCAACGGGTCTTTTAATACTCATTGCTTGTGCGGTTGTTTTCTTAAATGGTGTTGAGCTTAGTAATTTTTATCTTGGTCTTATTCTATTGGGTGTCGGCTGGAACTTTGGTTTCATTGGCGCAACAGCCATGATTACCGATACATATGAGCCGCACGAAAAAGGCAAGACACAAGGTGCAAATGACTTCTTACTCTTTGGCTCAGTTGCTATTGCAAGTTTTTGTTCAGGCCTTTCGCTAAACAACGATCCATCGCAAAACTTTGGTTGGGATTTTATAAACTGGGTGGTTTTTCCAGCAGTTGCAATTGCACTGCTTGGTTTGCTTTGGCTAAATTGGAAACAGAAAAAGGCATAGTATTACGCTGCTTTTTCACTTGTTTGGGCTTTAGTTTATATGAATTGTTTGTTCAGATAAGGTTCAGCAACAATCTGCCATATTTGTCATTTAACAAATCCTCTATCAAATAGGAGTGAAAATGATAAATCGTCGTAATCTACTTTTAAGCCTCAGCGCTGCTCTAACAACGGCAGCTTTGCCAGCCACTAGTATGGCGCAAGCATCGCCTTCAGCTCTAAAAATTGAACGCTCTTTATCTGCCGCGCCAAGCAGAAAGCTGTCTCACAATAAGCGTATCTTGAGAAAAGAGCTAAGACGCCGCAAAGACATTCGTGATTTAGCGCCATCTATTGATCTGCAAGACATCAATTTTGAATTTGGTTCTGCGCGCATTCCAAGACGCGAATTTTGGAAAATTGAAAACATTGCAGATGCGATGCACGCAATGGGGCGCCGCCGCTCGCAAATCTTTTTGATTGAAGGGCACACAGATGCCGTTGGTTCGCACTATAATAACCAAAAACTATCTCAAGCTCGGGCAAGATCACTTAAGCGTATTTTGGTTCGCAACTTTGGCATTGAGCCATGGACACTAGAAACAATTGGCTTTGGCGAAGAATATTTACTCGTGCCAACCCTTCGCGCTGATTGGCGCAATAGAAGAGTGACGCTTCGAAGAGTAACTGATTTAATCAGATAAGCTTTGCTGCTGAAATAAAGCTTAACTAACGCAAAGTAAGCATTAATGCTTTAGTCTAGTTGTGCAATTTAAACATGCATTCAAGTGCGCTTCATTTCATTTTGGAGCGCACTTTTTGTGAATTTGGCTCACAAAAACTTGATTTGTTGTTAATTAACGGTAATAAACTACCCAACTTTGTGAGGAAGTCTTTCTGCCACTGATTCTATAGAATCTATTTTATGCAGGAAGGGCCAACCCAGGGTAAATTGGCGGGACCAATTTTCTCATGGCTTTGGCCATCAAGAATTTGGTTCTGGTTGGAGGAATGTTTTCCTGATCCTATCAGGCGGGGAACCAAATTGAGGAACTTTAATTATGAATGCTGTTCATCTGGCAATCGCTGCAGGCGTATTGTCGATTATTTATGGCATCTGGGCTACCAGATCAGTTATTAATGCTGATGCGGGTAATGCACGGATGCAAGAAATCGCTGGCTATATTCAAGAGGGCGCTCAAGCCTATCTTTCTCGTCAGTACATGACCATCGCTATTGTTGGCGTGGTTGTTTTGGTTATTGTATATGCGCTTTTGGGCGGGTTAACAGCAATCGGATTTGCAATTGGTGCTATTTTATCTGGCATCGCTGGTTATATCGGCATGCTTGTTTCAGTGCGCGCAAATGTTCGCACAGCACAAGCGTCAAGCGTTAGCCTTGGTGCAGGTCTAGACGTTGCGTTTAAATCTGGCGCGGTAACAGGTCTTCTTGTTGCAGGTCTAGCGCTTCTGGGTGTTGCACTATACTTTTGGTACCTTACAGACGTTGCTGGCATGGGCGCTGAAACTCGCGGCGTAATCGACGCAATGGTAGCGCTAGGCTTTGGTGCTTCCCTTATCTCAATCTTTGCGCGTCTTGGCGGCGGTATCTTTACAAAAGGTGCTGACGTTGGTGGCGACTTGGTTGGTAAAGTTGAAGCTGGTATTCCAGAAGATGATCCACGCAACCCTGCAACTATTGCTGATAACGTTGGCGACAACGTTGGTGATTGTGCTGGTATGGCGGCCGATTTGTTTGAAACATATGCTGTAACAATCGTTGCAACTATGGTGCTTGCATCTATCTTCTTTGATGGCGCACAAGCTTACACACTTATGACATTGCCACTACTTATTGGCGCTGTTTGTGTTGTAACTTCAATCATCGGTACATTCTTTGTACGTCTTGGTTCAAACAACTCAATCATGGGTGCTTTGTATAAAGGCTTCATCGCAACTGCTGTTTTATCTGCTGTTGCACTTTGGGGCATTGTTCAGTTTTGGCTAGGAATGGATACTTCATTCACAGCTTCTAATGGCGATGCGTTTAACGGAACTGACCTTCTATACTGTGGTCTTATTGGTCTTGTTATTACAGGTCTAATCATCTGGATTACAGAATACTACACAGGTGTAGATTACCGCCCAGTGCGTTCAATCTCACAAGCGTCAGTAACCGGTCACGGTACAAACGTAATTCAAGGTTTGGCTGTATCACTAGAATCAACAGCGCTTCCAGCATTGGTGATTATCGTTGGTATTATTTCAACATACGCACTTGCTGGCCTATTTGGTATTGCAATTGCAGTTGCAACAATGTTGGCGCTTGCTGGCTTCGTTGTGGCGCTAGACGCATTTGGTCCAGTGACCGATAATGCTGGCGGTATTGCTGAAATGGCTGAGCTACCTGCAGAGGTTCGCTCTACTACAGATGCACTAGATGCTGTTGGTAACACAACTAAGGCGGTAACTAAGGGCTATGCAATTGGTTCAGCTGGTCTTGGTGCATTGGTGCTGTTTGCAGCTTACACAGAAGATTTGAAGTTCTTTGCTTCAAAAGCAGAGCCAGGTTCTTTCTTCGATGGTGTTGCAGTAGACTTCTCACTAACCAACCCATATGTGGTTGTTGGCCTATTGTTTGGTGGCATGCTGCCTTACATTTTCGGCGGCATGTCAATGACAGCTGTTGGACGCGCAGGCGGTGCAGTAGTTGAAGAGGTTCGCCGTCAGTTCAAGGCAGACCCAGGCATCATGAAAGGCACATCTAAGCCAGACTATGGCCGTGCAGTTGATATGCTTACAAAAGCTGCGATCAAAGAAATGATCGTTCCTTCATTGCTACCTGTATTGTCTCCAATCGTTTGCTTCTATGCAATCTTTTGGGTAACTGGCGACAAGAACCAAGCATTTGCAGCACTTGGTGCAATGCTTCTTGGTGTGATTGTTACTGGCTTCTTCATCGCTGTTTCTATGACAGCTGGTGGCGGTGCGTGGGACAACGCTAAAAAGTCTTTCGAAGATGGCTTCACAGACAAAGACGGTGTTAAGCACGAAAAAGGTGGCGATGCGCACAAAGCATCTGTTACTGGCGATACAGTAGGCGATCCTTACAAGGATACATCAGGCCCAGCTGTTAACCCAATGATTAAGATCACAAACATTGTGGCGCTTCTTCTATTGGCTGTGCTTTCGCACTAATTGCTAAAACTTAAAACAAAGAAAAACCCGCTAAAGAAATTTAGCGGGTTTTTTATTGAGTAGAATTTTGACTTTAAACAAAGTTCTTATTGAAGCGCTTGGCTCTGAATTAATTGGTGCTTGGAAGGGTAGGCGTTGCGGCGCTACCACCTGTTAGCAAGCGTCCCAAGAAGGTCAAATCTTTACCGCCTGTTGGTGTTGTTCTGGTGATGAAGTCAAACACTTTGCCATCTTGCAAGCCATAATCTGCAATGCGTTGCACAAGTTCTTCTTCGTCAAAATAAACCGTAAAGACGCGTTGATTGATAATTTTTGCTTTTTGAAACTCAAAAGTCTTCTCGCGTTGCTGCGATATATAATAAAAGACTTCGCTATCAAATGTACCCGTAGTTGAAGGTGTGCCAAGCGCCAACAAAACCTGCTCTTTACTAGAGCCAACAGGCACAAGCGCTACTTGGTCTGGCTGAATAAGCGAACCATTGGTAAACACTTGCTTTGAATTACACCCAGAAAGTCCAAGCCCTGCAACAAGCAAGCCTGCAATAATTGCCGCATTGAACCCTTTAGGTTTTTTCAAATTTTTTTCTTTACCCAATAAAGACTTACAATTCATTGGAAATTCATCCCTTTTGCATGCCTAGCCTCATTGCGAGGTTGTGGCATTGATAAAATGCTAGTAACAAATGGCCTATAGCACCCATTGCAAAAGTTCAACCATTGCAATGGTACCAGCGCAAAATGTTCAGCACATTTTGTTGATGTTGGTTTATTTATTTATGCATCTAATTTTGAGTTTTAGAAAGTTATCCGTAATGTTTGGCAAAATATTTTCTTCGCTTTTTGGGCGTAAAAGCCCAATACCGCAACAGCTTTATGGCAGTGTTGTGGCGCAGTGGCGTAATCCTGTATTCTTTACCGACTTTTCTTTTGAAGACACGGTAACAGGCCGCTTTGACTTGCTAACCTTGCATGTATTTTTGTTAAGTCGCCGCTTAGTAAGAGAAGATGATGCCTTGAGCACAAGCTTAAACCAAGAAATTTTCGACTTATATACGCAAGACATAGACATAGCGCTTAGAAATTTAGGCGTGGGTGATCCAAGCGTACCAAAACGTAAGAAGAAAATGGTAAGAGGCTTTTATGCCATTGTCGAAGAATTTGCACATGCCATGGATGATGAAAACGAGAAAGAATTAGCAAAAGCAATAAAGGACCGTTTTTATAAAGATGTTAAAAAATCACCGCATGTAAAATTGAGCAAATATATTATCAAAGCCGCTGCCAAGCTTGATGCGCAGCCCTCTAGCGAAATATATAAGGGTGAGCTTGCTTGGCAAGACCCTGCCGATTTTGTTTAAGCAAAGTAATTGAGTGGAATGAGCGCATGAGTTTAGAAGAAAAAAGTCAATTAAAATACGAAATCAATGTCGATGTGCTACCTGCATCTGGCTTTAGCGTAAAGTTTGAAGCCAGCGAAGAAGAGTGCCAAAAAGTTGCAATAGAAGCCGATCTGTTAGAAGTGAAAAGCTTGAAGGTAGACTTGCTTTTCAGGCGTTGGCGTAGAGATGGTATTGAGCTTAAGGGCAGAATTTATGCAAATGTTGTTCAGCCCTGCGTCATAACCTTAGAGCCCGTACCATCTTCATTTGTTGAAGAGGTAGAGCACACCTTTTTGCCAGAAGGTTCAAAACTTGCAAAGCCACGTTTAAATGAAGATGGAGAAATGGTGCTAGATCCAGATGGCGCCGATATTCCAGATTTGTTTGCTGGTAAAAAGCTGGATGTTTGGGAAATCATACTTGAACATTTATTGCTGGGTCTTGATCCTTTTCCAAGAAGCGAAGGCGCAGATTTGTCAAAAGTAGCTGGCAAAAATGTTGAAGTAGACGCCGCAGATAAAACCTCACCTTTTGCGCAACTCTCTAAACTGAATTTAGACAAAAAAGATTGATTTAGAGAGCTTAAGCCTAAGTTTTTGCAAGTAAATGCAATGAATTTTGTGTTTTTAGTAAGTAACTTGCATAAACTTGGCAACAAGCTATGAACTGCGCTTGATTGGCAACGCGCGAAACGTTAAGCCTTGCCAATTAGAAATGTTTATTTAATCGCGTTTAATAATCAAATCGGTGCAAATTTCAGCTATGCCAGATAAAAAGACGATATCGCTAGATGCAATGGGTGGAGACTTTGGTCCCAGCATTATTCTGGCAGGTGCCGCAATAGCGCTAGAGCGCAAACCCGATATTTCTTTCATTCTTTATGGCGATGAAGACGTCATAAATGAAGCGTTGAAAGACCACCCAAATTTAAGCGAAGTTTCAACCGTCATGCCATGCGATGTGCACATTGCAATGGACGATAAGCCAAGCCAAGCATTGCGCCGTGGGCGTGGAAAGTCTGGCATGTGGCGCGCTATTGAAGCAGTGAAAGTGGGCGAAGCAGATGTTTGCGTTTCAGCAGGAAATACTGGCGCGCTAATGGCCATGTCTCGTTTTTGCCTTCGCACAATGGCCGGCATTGAACGTCCAGCAATGGCAGCTCTATGGCCAACCCTTAAGGGCGAAAGTGTCGTTTTAGATGTTGGCGCAAATGTGGGTGCAGAAGCCGGACAACTTGTAGACTTTGCACTTATGGGCTCAGCTATGGCACGAGCACTCTATGATTTAGACAGCCCAAGTGTTGGACTTTTAAACATTGGTGTTGAAGAGGTTAAAGGCCTTGAAGAGGTGCGCGAAGCAGGCCAACTTTTACGCGATTCAAATTTTGATGGCCTAACCTATCATGGTTTTGTTGAGGGCGATGATCTTGGTCTTGGTACTGTCGATGTTGTGGTAACAGAGGGCTACACAGGTAACATTGCGCTTAAAACGGCTGAAGGCACGGCCAAGCAAATTGGTTCTTATTTACGCTCTGCTATGTCGCGTTCAGTTTTTTCAAAATTGGGTTACTTTTTTGCAAGAGGCGCCTTTGCGCAACTGCGCGAAAAAATGGATCCGCGCAAAGTAAATGGCGCAGTATTTTTAGGTCTAAATGGCGTGGTGATTAAAAGCCATGGCGGCGCAGATGCAGAGGGTTTTGCAGCGGCAGTTGAAATGGCATACGACATGGTGGCTAATGGCATCATGGAAAAGATTGCGAGCGATCTAGATAAATTCGACAAAATGAAAACAGAATAATTCGAACATAAATAATAAGAGTTTGATTGAACGTGCAAACAGTAATGACAAACAATCAGGCATACATCTGGGGAAATAGATGATTAGATCAGTAGTGATTGGTACAGGCGCATATAGTCCAGCCAAAGTTGTAACCAACAAGGACTTAGAATCGTTTGTCGATACCACAGATGAGTGGATCACTCAGCGCACCGGCATTAAGCAGCGCCATATCGTAGAAAAAGACGAGACAACTGCAGACCTTGGCGAAAAAGCCGCAAGAGCCGCATTGCAAAATGCAGGTATTGAAGTTGATCAAATTGATATGATCATTCTGGCAACCTCAACACCCAATAATACCTTTCCTGCAACGTCTGTCGAAATTCAGCATAGACTTGGCATGAAACATGGCGCAGCATTTGACGTGCAGGCCGTTTGCTCTGGCTTTGTTTTTGCCATGTCGACAGCAGATCAATATATTCGCGCTGGCAGTGCCAAACGCATTTTGGTGATTGGCGCAGAAACCTTTTCAAGATTGTTAGATTGGGAAGACCGCACAACATGTGTATTGTTTGGCGATGGTGCTGGCGCGCTTATTTTAGAAGCGGCTGAGGGTGAGGGCACAAGTGCAGACAGAGGCATTCTAACCTCGCATTTGCGCTCTGATGGGGTACATAAAGATAAATTATTTGTCGATGGCGGCCCATCAACAACTGGCCAAACTGGTCATTTGCGCATGCAAGGCAAAGAGGTATTTCGCCATGCCGTTGGCATGATTACAGATGTGATTGAAGATGCTTATAAAGCAACTGGCCTAAACTCGAACGATCTAGATTGGTTCATTCCGCACCAAGCAAATAAGCGCATTATCGATGCATCTGCCAAGAAACTAAACATCGATCCTACAAAAGTTGTGATCACAGTTGATAAGCATGGCAACACATCTGCAGCCTCTATTCCACTGGCAATAAATGCAGCAGTTCAAGATGGAAGAGTACAAAAAGGAAATATCGTTCTATTAGAAGCCATGGGCGGTGGCTTTACTTGGGGTTCAGTCTTATTGCGTTGGTAAAAAATACCAAAGCCATAGTATAGTTTGAAGGCCAATTTAATATTTACTTTGTTAAGTATTTGTTTTAGCGTTAACTTTAATGAAGTTCATTTGAATCAATGTGTTCATATTTTGCAAAGCGCAAAATTAGCCGATTATGTAATGATGCGTTAAATTACTGTAATCAAGGAGATTACTTATGGGTGGCAAAACATTAACCCGTGTAGATCTGGCAGAAGCCGTTTATCAAAAAGTAGGCTTGTCGCGAACAGAATCTGCCGATTTAGTTGAAACCGTAATTGATGAGATTTGTAATTCCATCGTTGCGGGCGATTCGGTTAAGTTGTCCTCCTTTGGTTCATTTTTAGTAAGAAGCAAAAGTGAAAGAATTGGCAGAAATCCAAAGACTGGTGAAGAAGTTCCTATTACACCAAGAAGGGTGATGGTTTTTAAACCTTCAAACATTTTAAAAGAAGCAGTGTTGAAGGGTAATTCCAAATAACATCGGTTTCAAATTGCCAATTATTCAGTGCCATATTTAAAACGCACTCATAAAATGTAAAGGGCGGGTAATTTGTTCCAAGTGAGAATAGTTATGTTAGCTTGAACAGTATCTTTAGGAGCGTTGAGTTGAATAAAAGTCCTGATGCATTTCGCACGATTAGCGAAGTTGCCGAAGATTTAGACCTTCCCCAACATGTCTTGCGTTTTTGGGAAACCAGATTTACACAAATAAAACCTATGAAACGTGGCGGTGGGCGCAGATATTATCGCCCAGACGATGTTGATCTTTTGCAAGGCATTAGAAATCTACTCTACGATGAAGGTTATACCATTCGAGGTGTTCAGCGCATTTTAAAAGAGCAGGGCAACCGCTATGTGATTGGCGTGGGTTCTGGTGAAATTGAATTGTCTGAATCTCAAGCTCCAACCTCATCACCAGATACAGAAACAATTGAAAGCCTAGAAGAAAATGCGGTTCAATTTGAATCAGCAGTTTCTCAAAAAGCAGTTTCTGTAAAAGATTTACCAAGTGCCAATGGTTCTAAAAAAGGCATTTTAAATCGCCTTCGCGGAAAAGATGCACCTGCTAGTGCAGGCGGCGTTGAGGTAAGTGATGAAGATAGACGCAATCTACAAAACACTTTGTATGAATTGCTTGAATGTAAAAGATTGCTAGACCAAGTGCGCTCTAACTAAACTTTTCCTGTTTTCAAACTCATGTTTTGCATGCATTATATTTTTTTCTTTGATAAGAGAAATCTAGTTAGTGCATGCAAATACAAGAGCTGTATTGAACTTAAATCGGAGCGTAGCGCAGCTTGGTAGCGCGTCCGTCTGGGGGACGGGAGGTCGTAGGTTCAAATCCTATCGCTCCGACCAT
>JBGCEA010000285.1:0-15257 GCA_045105915.1 Nitratireductor sp. | reverse complement strand
ACAATTTGAGCTTTTGCTTTCAACTCGTCTAAATATTCTTTCGAAAGTTCTTCACCGCGTTTGTTAAAGTCTTCAAACTTTTCACTTTGCGTCAAGATTTGCGCAACATTATCATCAGAGGTTGAGCGCTTTGAGCAAATTGCTAAAAACTCCACGCCTTTATCTGTTTCCAGCGTATTGGTTGTGTAGCCAACAGGCGTTTTAATAACGTCATCTTTCCACTCACGTGGCAGTTGCGGCTCTAAAATTCTTGGTAGAGCACGCACCGTTACATCGCCTTCACCCACAGCCAATTGCTTTGTGGTTGCGCAAGATTGAAACTTAAATCTAAAACTCTCAGCCTGCTTTTTACGACTTGCCATCATTGCTTTACGCTTGGCTTTTGGCACAACAAAAATAACCTGCTGCAAAATATATTCATTCGTAGAAGGTTTTGCTTTTCCACTTTTTCGAATAGCGGCAAGAATATTTTTATTATTGTTGATCGTCACGTCTGAGCGAAATTTTCCGCTAACCGTTCTATTCCAACTGATTTGTGTGCGAATAAATTCTTTAAAGTGTGTACTGGTAATGCCGTTTCTATTTAGAACGCTACTCAGCTGACTTACTTTTAATTTATTGCCCTTAGCAAAGTTGGCAAAGGCAGCATCAACTTCTGAATCGTTCGCACGCGTTTTGCGCAAGCTAGCCTCTTGCATTTTAAGGCTCTGTTCAACCAATTCATCGAGCGCTTTTTGACGATTTGCACCTTTAATGCGGCGAAGCTTTGAAAAAGCTAAACGCTTGCTAACATCGGTGTTTGTCACGATCTCTTCATTAACAATCGCACGAATATTTGTGCCTTTAGTAGAAACGCTTCCGGCCTTGCGCTTAATATTTGCAACTTCAGCTTTTGCGGTTTCAGCAGGGCTAGCTTTTTGCGTTTGCTTTGCAGATTCTATGGCTTTGGTCGGAGTATTACACGCGCTTAAAAGTAAACTACATGCAAGACTGCCTGCAACCAATGGTATAACGCGCGCACGTGAAGTCGTAACAAAGCCAGTTTTAACTGCTGGCATGTTTATCGTCTTCAAATTTGATTGGTTGTTAATGCTCATTGATGCTTGCCCGATCTTCGCCCTATATACTCAATACAATCATTCATTATTGCTATGGCCCATTGGTTAGGCAAAACTATGACTAGATTGTTTGAGTTTGTTTAGGCCTCCCAACACTTTTAAACTCTAAGCTTTTTTAGTTGTTAAGCTTATGCTTTCGCTCAAAAGAACCAAGCGTTCTAAGTCCCAATTTAAAGTTCAAAGCTTGTTCATTCACAGAGCCATTATATCTGTCATTGGTTTCTGTGTATGCCGCAGAAAATGATACACAGCTATCATCATATGAAAGGCCAACAGAATGAGAAATCATTTCACTGTTTTCAATGTCAAAATTAGCTGAACCAAATGCGCGCCACGTATCGCTTAGCTTAACGCTCGCAGAACCAATTGCCTCATGTCTGTCTTTTGCAAAGCCATAATTTGGTTGTGCATCAACAAAAACATATGAACCACTCAGCGCAACCGATTGGTTGGTGTAACGCGCGGTTACATCGCTTCGTCTAAGATCTAAATTCTTCTCATCAAAACGTCCGCCAGCACTTAAGCTAAAGCCAGCGCCATCATTTAATTCAACAGAAGCCACATAGTCTGAGCGCTTTGTTTCAAGACCAGATTCTAAACCAGCATTGACTAAATCGCGCTGTGCAAAAGAGTTTTTGCCATCAAGGTGTATAGATTGGCCAGCCACAACATTTAAGCTAGAGCCATTATTAAAGCTTGCAGAATATTGGAAACCAACATTGGCGCGTGTGCCGCCTTCAACGCGGTCAAAACCAGAAAACTTATCGCGCTCAAATAAATTAGAGGTGTCAAACACCATGCTCTGCGCATCTTCATTGGCAAATTTACCAATATTGTCTTCATCGGGTCTAATAACCAATTGAGCAATAGGTTCGAAAATATGAGACGCCATGCCATCATTTGCAATCACAGGATAACGCAGTTCAAACATAGCAGCAGGCATTGCACGATAAATCGTTTCACCAGAGGTGAGGGGATTGTTCGCTGCAATTGAATCGTTATTGGCATAACGAATAATATCGCCGCGCGCGCTAAGCGAGGTCGTTAGCAATGCGCCGCCTTGCAAAATTTGGCTGGCTTTCCAGTCAAGTTCAGCGCTGGCACGTGTGTGTTCACCCACAACACCATGATGACGTTCATTATTGTCAGCAAGGCCACTCGCAGCGTCATAATTTACAATGTCGGTTTTATCTCGTTTAAGGTTTGCAAGGTTTACATCAAGCGAAACTTGCCCATCGGCAACCGAGCCATCGCTGACTAAATTATAGTCCATGCTTGGTAATACGGTTGCTTGCGCGTCTTGCAGTCGGTCATTGCCAATCGCAAACCCTTTTTTGGCACGATCAATTTGATCAAGTTTATTATCTTGAATCAAAAACTGCTGCGCTCTTAAGTCAAAATGGTTCTTGCCATTCAAACCGCTTAAATACACTTCATTTGTCACTGTACGGCCAGAAAAGCCTTGAATCTCATAGGTGCGAGCAAAGTTATCATCGGTTTGATACAATGCATTCCAGCCAAATTTCCAACGGCTATTTAAGTCAAATTGACCACTAGAAGAAAATGCTTGTCGTGTATTTTCATTGGCATCAATTGTGCCTGCGTCAAACTCGTTTTTGCCATTTTGGTCAATGCCAGAGAATTTTAAATTATATTGGCCAAGCTGGGTGCGCTGGCGCCATTCTGCCTGCGCTAAAAAACCTTGATTGGTATAATACGTACCAGATAATGTTAAATCATGATCTGGTGCCATAGCCCAAAAGAAAGATTGGCGATAATGATGGCCCAATTTATCGTTAGAGCCAAAGTCTGGAAACAAAAATCCGCTAGCGCGTTTGATTGATGGATCGCCATGCGAGAATTTTGCAAGATAAGCAATAGGCTTGCCAAATAACTCAAAGCTAGCGCCTTCATAATTGACGCGCTTGGTAGCGGTATTAACAATTACGCGCTTTGCTCTAATTTGCCAAAAGGGTGGCTTTTCAGGGCGCTCTTTACATGCTTCACATGCTGTGTACACGCCATTGTGCAAAACAGCTATCTCGCCATCGCGGCGCTCTGCGCTATCTGCAGAAAATCTTGTATTGTCAGCTGTTTGAATTCTCAGCGCTTTTACAAAGCCATCTTGAAAATCATCTGTGATGTCTATTTCTTCAGCAAAAATTTTGTTGCCATCAGGTTCAACAATTTCAACCGCGCCAACCGCAATCACGCGGCCAGTTGAACGCGAATACGTAACGCGCTCAGCCACCAATGTGTATTGGCCATAAGCAATTTGCACATTACCAACTGCGCTTACATTTTGCGCTTCATCATCATAAACGAGTTCATCAGATTCCAAGAGCATCTGCTCATCAGCATCCGTATCCACTTCGCCAAACAGTTCTTCGCCAGAAACTTGCGCATAGGCAAGCGAAGAAGGCAGCAGTGCAGCACTTGCGACAGAGGCTAAAAGAGCAGCAGAAAAAAGACTTGGAAGTACTTTGCTTCCACTGTCATATTTAGTCTTTAATTCCATCAGTACTCCAAAATTAGGACAGAGCATTATCCGTCCTCCTGATACAAAAGCATGCCTATTCCAAACAATATAGCCACCATAGAAGGTGCCCATGCAGCAACTAGCGGCGGTACAACCCCATTGCTGCCTAAAGACGTGACAAGTCTTGTCAGAGCATAAAGCATGAAACCACTAGAAATGCCACCTAAAATCATGCGCCCGGTCTGTCCAAAACGCACAAATTTAAGTGATACTGTTGCCGCTATTATTACCATAGCAACTAGGAAGAGGGGAAGGGCTAAAAGGCTATGAAACTGAACAATATAAGGAAGATGGTTAAGACCCGAACTTGCCACTTTTTTGGCGGTTTTTTGCAAGTCCCAAAAGGTCACAGAATCGGGGTTTGAAACCGAGCCTAGCAAATATTCAGCATTAACATTGGTTGGCACTAATAAGCGGGCTTTGCGTGTTACTTTTTGGGCTTTATCAGTAACTTTTACACCCCTTAAGTCCCATTTATCGCCTCTATGGTCTGCTCTTTTGGCTTCAATCAGCTCATAAACCAGATCATCTTTGTCAAAACGTATAACCTTAACGCCGGTCAGCTTTTTGCCCCCATCACGCGCCAAAACGGCATTTATAACCGAACTGCCATTTTCATCTTGTTGTCTAAGCCAAAAGCCATTTTTTGTGCCAGAATTACTGCGCGAATTACCGCCAATATATTGCGCGCGCATATCGAGACTGGTTTCAAACAATTTTATGGCCGCTGGATTGTAAAGGGTAGAGGCCAAAATACCCACAAAAACTGCTGCGCTGGTGATTGGCAGTAAAAATTGCCAAGCCGAAATGCCAGCCGCACGCGCTACAACCAATTCTAACTTTGAATTTAGCTGCGAAAGGGTGCCCATTGCCGCAAAAAGACAAGCAAATGGAAATGCCTTATCAATATAAAACGGCGCTGTATAAAGCGAAATTAGATAAATTTGCCCAAGTGAAACGTCAGTTTCTTCTTTTACGCGCCTAAGTGTTTCGATGAAATCGACTGTCACAATCAAAAACAACAAAAGCAGCATCATAGCCAGCAATTGTTTTATAAAGCGCCAAGCAATGTAGAAAAATAAGGTTTTACCGATCATCTGGCCATCCACTTACTGGCCAGCCAATTATATGTGGCTTAGCAGATGCGCTCAAAAGCGGTGCTTTAGATCTATAAGAGCAAACAAAAACAGAAGCTGGTAGATAAGATTTCAATTCAAATTCCAAAATTTTACAGGCCCAGCAATCTAGTTCATTTTCTTTAACGCTCAAAAACGGCGAAATAGAGTTTGTTGATAAATTTAAAACCCTCTTAGTCATAAACAGTGCATGACGAATCTAGGGTTACTAATTTGTAAATCATTATCGACGTAAATGACTAAAATTGGACGAAAAAAGACAGTTAACAACAAGTTAACTGCTAAATAGTGTGGTTTTTAGCGAGTGTTGCTCTTTGGTCACTTGATAATTCCAAAAAGGCGCTTATCCCTTATGTAAACATTGTTATTGAACCGAATCTTCTCAATTTTCTTCATATTTTGAGAATTAAGGTCAAAAGGAGAATCCATGTCTAAACTGCCTTCAATCTCATTTGCTAAAAATGACACTTTCAGCTCTGGTGCGGTTGCCATTTTAATTGCAGAAAAAGGCAAGCTGCCTGATGCGGCAGATGCTTTTAATAAAGATGGTCAAATAACAAGAGCGATTAAGGTTGCAGATTTTACAGGCAGCAAAGGCTCTATTGTAGAAGTGTTAGCGCCAACGAACAAAATTGAGCGTGTGGTTTTAGTGGGCGTTGGTAAGCCTGCCAAAAACGATGAAGCAGACTGGCTAAAAATTGGCGGCAAACTATTTGCTGCAGCCAGTAAATCAAAATCGGTTAGCATTATTGCAAACTTTGCAGGCAAAGACGAAGCGCTAGATGGCAAAGCGCAAGCAAATATTGCTGCGGGTGCAAAGCTTCGTGCTTATAATTTTGTAGCGCATAAAACAAAGAACCTTTCAAAAGAGCCTGCCTGCAAAATGAAATTTGTATCTACGCAAGATACAGCTGCAAAAAAAGAATGGAAAACATTTAACGGCGTAAGCGATGGTGTGTTGCTAGCACGTGATTTGGTAAATGAGCCTGCAAACTTCTTAGGCCCTGTTGAATTTGCGGCGAAGGCAAAAGCACTTTCAAAGCTTGGCTGTAAGGTTGAAATTTTTGACGAGAAAAAACTAAAAGAACTCAAAATGGGTTCGCTACTAAGTGTGAATGCAGGTTCTGCAAGACCAGCGCGTGTGGCCGTTATGGTTTGGAATGGTGGCAAGGCAAAAGAAGCGCCAGTTGCATTTATAGGCAAGGGCGTTGTGTTTGATACGGGCGGTATTTCAATTAAGCCATCTGGTGGCATGGAAGACATGAAAGGTGACATGGGCGGCGCAGCTGCTGTAATTGGCACCATGCATGCACTTGCAGCCAGAAAGGCAAATGTAAATGCAGTCGGCATTATTGGTCTTGTAGAAAACATGCCAGATGCAAAAGCAACACGCCCAGGCGATGTGGTAACCTCTATGTCTGGTCAAACCATTGAAGTGATAAACACAGATGCAGAAGGGCGCTTAGTTTTGGCAGATCTTCTTTGGTATTGTGAGGGACGCTTTAAGCCAAAATTCATGGTCAATCTAGCCACCCTAACTGGCGCTATTTTAGTGGCGCTTGGCAAAACCCATGCTGGGCTTTTCTCAAACGACGATAAACTTTCAAAGCAGCTAGAAACAGCTGGCATAGATACATCAGAACTTTTATGGCGCTTACCGCTGCATGATGATTATGACAAAATGGTAGACACCAAAAACGCTGACATGAAAAATGTAGGCGGCCGTTTTGCAGGCTCTATAACTGCCGCGCAATTTTTGCAACGCTTTGTAAGAGACACACCTTGGGCACACTTAGATGTAGCAGGAACTGCCATGGCATCGCCAAATAGCGAGTTCAATCGCTCATGGGGTTCTGGCTATGGCGTGCGCTTGCTAGATCGTCTTGTTGCCAATGAATATGAATAATATAACAATAAATACAAAGGCTTATAGCTAGTATGCCAGATATCTTATTCTATCATCTAACAGAAAAAACACTTGCCGATACTTTGCCGGGGCTTCTTGAAAAAAGTCAGGCAAAGGGTTGGCGCTGTGTGGTGCAACTCAACAATCAAATAACGCTCGATCTATTAGATAGAGTGTTATGGACCAATAGAGCGGATAGTTTTTTAGCGCATTCTTCTGCCAATGATGAGAGCGCAAAAGAGCAACCTATTTGGCTAACCCTTGATGAGCAAAATCCAAATGAAGCGCAAATTCGTTTTATGGTAGATGGCGCAACGCCGCCAGATTTAAGCACATATGAGCGCGGTGTATATATTTTTGATGGACATAATGAATCAGCCGTTAGCCATGCGCGAGAGCGCTGGAAAGCAGAAAAAGCGGCTGGTCATAACGTGACATATTGGAAACAAAACAGCGAAGGCGGCTTGGATAAAAAAGCTTAAATTATCTCACCGCTTCAGTTCAAATTGATAATAAAATGACGAAAAGAAAAGAAGACTAAAATGAGAGCTATAGGAATTTTGCTTTTAATTGCAGGCGCAGTTTTGGCTTTTGTCTATCCATCTATTCAGGTCAATCGCAGTGGACAAGAAATTGCCAAATATAGAGCTTTTGATCGCACCATTGGTCAATCCACAAATGGTTGGAAATCTCATCAAGTACGCCTCACAACAGACATGGCGCCCTTGCGTATTCGCCTTAATGGCAAGTCTGTAGATGGCGTAACTTTTGCAACCAATAATTTAGTTTTTTTAGTAGGCTTATCAGGCGAGCAGGGCTCTGCATTTTCTGAAAACATCGACATCAGCATTTATAATTCTAATACCGATAGCGAAGGCGGTATTCGCAATGACCGCGTCAAAGAGAGCTTGTTTAAGGTCTCAAATGAGTTTGGGATTGTAGATAATGGGCTCTACACTTTGACTATTACACCGCAAGCAAATGCAGGCGGCTTGGTAGAATATTTAGATGTGATTGTCGTCTCTAAGGTGCAAGATTCTAGTGCGCAATTACAGCCCATTGGCTTTGCGCTTTTAGGAATGGGGCTTGTGTTTTTTGTTATTGGGCGCGCACGCAAAAAGCGTAAGCAAAAAGCAGCAAAAAAACCAAAATACAAATGGGGCAGACAAGAAGAAGATAAATAAAGGCGTTTAGCTTTTTTCCAGCTTAGCGCTCAAATCTAACCATTCTTCTTCCACTTGGTTTAAACGGCGTTCAAATTCTGCGCGCTTTTTAGCCAGATCTTTAACTCGGTTAAACTCTTGATTACTCGAGGCTTTTGCGAGCAAAACGTCTAGTTTTTTAATCGCTTCATTTGCTTTTTCAATAATGCCATCTAGCTGTCTAACGCGCTTTTTAACTTCATTGTGATTTAGCTTAGGCGCGGGTGGCGCAGCCTTCTCAGGCTTTTCAGATACTGCTTTTTTGGCCTTTTTAGGCTTTGAAGCGCGCTCAGGCCCTTTCAAGATCAGCTTCTTATAATCTTCCATGTCCCCATCATATGGGCCAACATCGCCATTATGTACAAGCCATAAGCGCTCAGCGCTGGCTTCTACTAGGTGCCTGTCATGCGAAATAAGAATAACAGCACCCTGATATTCATTTATCGCCATTACCAAGGCCTGACGACTATCAATATCTAGGTGGTTGGTTGGCTCATCGAGAATAAGCAAATGTGGACCATGAAACGTAATAAGCCCTAAGAGCAATCTAGCGCGCTCACCACCAGACAGTTCTTTTGCTTTTGTGTCCATCTTCTCTGCGCTCAAGCCCATACGCGCAACACGCCCACGCACTTTGCCCTCAGGCTCGCCTGCCATAATAGTGCGCACATGATCATAGGCACTTTGCTCTGGAATAAGATCATCAATTTGGTGCTGACCAAACATCGCAATTTTTAATTTATCGGCTCTGTTGATATTACCAGCCGTATTTTGCAAACGATCGGCAACCAGTTTTGCAAAAGTAGATTTACCATTGCCGTTCGCGCCCAAAAGGGCAATGCGATCATCATTATCAATTCTAAGGTTCAAGCCTTTTAAGATAAGCGGGCCATCGGCATAATTTACACCAACATTTTCCATGTTAATAATCGGCGAGGCCACTTCTTTTTTAGGACTTGGAAATACAAGCGGCGCAACGCTTTCATCTACGGCCACGCTAATGGCTTTCATTTTTTCAAGTGCCTTAAGGCGAGATTGTGCTTGGCGCGCCTTCGAGGCTTTTGCTCTAAAGCGTTCAACAAAGGCTTCCATATGTTTGCGCTTTGCGTCTTGCTTTTCAGCTTGCTTAGTTTGCAAAATCAAACGTTCTGCTCTGGTGCGCTCAAACACATCATAGCCACCTTTATAAGGCGTTAGCTTTTTGTGTTCCAAATGCACAATCATGTTGCAGGCTTTGTTGAGCAAATCTCTATCGTGGCTAATAATCAAAACAGTGTGTTTATATTTCGCCACATAGTTTTCTAGCCAAACTGTACCCTCTAAATCTAGATAGTTGGTAGGCTCATCTAAAAGCAATAAATCAGGCTCGGCAAACAATACTGCCGCCAAGGCAACACGCATGCGCCAACCACCAGAAAAATCTGCACAAGGGCGCTTTTGCGCTTCGCCATCAAAGCCAAGGCCATTCAAAATAGCACCAGCTCTAGCTTCAGCCGAGTGTGCATCTATATCGTTTAAGCGCTCATGAATAAAAGAAATGCGGTTAGGATCAGTAGCTGTTTCAGCTTCTTTTAAAAGCTGGCTACGCTCTGTATCAGCTTCTAGCACAACCTCTATCAAGCTTTGGTCTGTGCTAGGCGCTTCTTGGGCTACTTGGCCAATTTTAATGTTTTTGGGTAGCTTAATCTCACCAGATTCTGGGTGCAGATCTTGTGTAATCATTTTAAAGAGCGTGGTTTTGCCAGTGCCGTTGCGCCCAACAAGTCCAGCTTTAACACCGGTGTCAATGTTCACACTCGCTTTATCAAAAAGCGTGCGTCCAACCATTCTAAATGTGAGATCGTTTATAGTAATCATACGACCAGCCTATGAAGTAGCCAATGCTTAAACGCAACCCTAAAAGTGGCTTAGCGCACCAAACAATTCTATTGTGGGTTAATTGCACAGCAATTTTATCAGTTGTGATCGCTTGTCACTTTCTAATTCAAATAAAGGTGATAGGTTTATGAGTATAAAATGATTCTGGTAAGTGGGTTCCACAAGGCCGCTTACTTAGTGCAGGGCATGAGGCGAGAAAATGACTATTCTATTATACGATCTAGTTGGCAAAGATGAAAACATTCCATTTTCACCACACTGCTGGAAAACCAAAATGTGCCTTGCGCATTTAGGTCTAGACTATGAAGCCATACCAACGCGTTTTGTTGACATAAAAGATATCGAAAATGGCGGTTTTTCTAAAGTGCCAGTCATCAAGCATGGCAAAAATATCATCAGTGATTCATTTGATATAGCGCTCTATTTGCAAGATACGTATCCAGATTACAGAGATAAATTATTTGGCAATAAGCCCAGCATTGCACTTTCTAGATTTGTAGAAAGCTGGTCGCAAACCCAATTGCATTTTTGGATAGCCCAATATGCCATACTAGACATATGGCAAATGTTAGACGAAGAAAGCCAAGTGAGCTTTAGAACGTCTCGCGAGAAAATGTTTAAAAAGACGCTCGAAGAAATCGTTGAAAATAGAGACGAAAGTGTTACACAATTAAAAGGGCTTTTGCAGCCCATTCGAATGATGCTGACACACCAGCCATATATTGGCGGGCAAACGCCGCTCTTTGCAGACTTTATTGTGTTTGGCGCTTTTCAGTGGCTTCGCACATGTTCTGGTCTTGGTATGATAGCAAAAGACGATGTGGTTTTTGAGTGGCTCAATAGAATGCTCGATATGCATGACGGGCTAGGGCGCTCAGTGCCAGAAGCCACCGCTTAGTTCTAAATAAACACATTTCAAAAATTATGTATTTAGCTGCGGCTAAACTTCTTGGCTCGCTTTGCATTAATCACTTGGCATTATGGGGTTTGATGGTTATACAGCCGCAAAACTAAATATAAGATAATCCCTCTAAATTTAAATAGGTGACCAAATGGCTATCGAACGTACATTTTCAATGATCAAACCAGACGCAACTAAGCGCAACCTTACAGGCGCTATCACTGCTAAGCTAGAAGAAGCTGGGCTTCGTGTTGTTGCATCAAAGCGCGTACACATGAGCCTTGCTCAAGCACAAGCATTTTATGCAGTTCACTCAGAGCGTCCATTCTTTGGCGAATTGACAGAATTCATGTCTTCAGGCCCAACAATTGTTCAAGTTCTTGAAGGCGAAAACGCTATTCTTGCAAACCGTGATGTTATGGGTGCAACAAACCCAGCAGAAGCAGATGCAGGCACAATTCGTAAAGAATTTGCACTATCTCTTGGCGAAAACTCAGTACACGGTTCAGATGCACCTGAAACAGCTGCTGAAGAAATCGCATTCTGGTTTGCTGGCAACGAAATCGTTGGCTAATTAGCAATTACAAAAAAAATAAGAGCCGAGACATTCAACAGAATGTTTCGGCTTTTTTATGCCTAGAGCTCTTTTAGGCGCTTACTTGTCTTGCCACTTATCTAAGGCCGCATCATCTTGGTCTTTAGCATCTACCCATTTAGAGTTTTCGCCATTAGCCAAATGTTCTTTTTTCCAAAAAGGGGCTTGGGTTTTTAAAAAATCCATTAAATAATTTGCGCCATCAAAGGCAGATTGCCTATGAGCAGAAGCTGCAATTACCAGCACAATATTCTCGCCGGGGCTCACTTTGCCATAACGGTGAATAGCGCATAGACCATCTAACTCAAAGCGCTTAATCGCATCTTTCGCAATTTTTCTAATCTGCTTTTCAGCCATAACTGGATAATGCTCTAATTCTAGAGCATTCAGCGTGCCATCTTCATCGCGGCACAGCCCAATAAAAGAGACAGCAGCGCCAATATTTAAATTATCAGCGCAAAGGGTTTTGATCTCTTTTTCAAGCTCAAAATCTTCTGCCTGAATGCGAATAATCGGCTCGACCATCATTCGCATTATCCACCCGTCATGGGTGGAAAAAATGCAATTTCATTCGCGCCGCTTATATCAAAAGCATCATCATCTACATGCTCTTGATCAATCGCTACTCTTATAATGTCTTTATGTTCAAACACGGCTTCAAAAACTTCATCGCGCTTTTGCATCCAAGTCTTTAAATCACCAAGAGTTTTAACCTCATTAGGCAGCGCAATTTCTTCTTCGTTTTTATTAAGGCGCTCTCTTATCCAAGAAAAATAAACAAGTTTCATCGAAAGCTCTATTCATCAATGACGTGTTTTAGGCCAGCTCTAAAATAATCATAACCGGTGATCAGCGTTATAATGGCGGCTATCCAAAGTAGCGCAATGCCAATCTCAATCGTATATGGCAGAACCTTCTCGCCAGCTGGCCCAGCAAGCAAAAAGCCAATTGCGAGCATTTGCACGGTTGTTTTCCATTTTGCCAAAACCGAAACAGGCACACTTACTTTCAATTCTGCCAAATATTCGCGAAGGCCAGAAACCAAAATCTCGCGGCACAAAATAATGATAGCAGCCCATAAAGACCAACCCGCAATGGTACGATCGGTATCTGCAGCTAATAACAACAAACAAACTGCCACCAATAATTTGTCAGCAATAGGGTCTAGCATTTTACCAATGTTAGAAGTCTGGTTCCAAATGCGCGCTAAATAACCATCAAAAAAATCGGTTATACAAGCGAGACTAAAAATACCAAGTGCAGACCATCTAGCAAGATCTGAAGATTGCAACTTGCCTTCCATATAAAAGCACAGCGCAATTAGAGGCACAGCAATTATTCTGCCATAGGTCAAAATATTTGGAATAGACGACCATGTAGGTTGTTTTTTTTCTGCATTCATCTGTTTGGTATTTCACTTAATTTTAAAGGGACTTAATAGTAAAATTATATTACAGTTTTTAGAGCGAACGCCAACTATTTTGTGCAAGTTTTGGCTCAACTATCTTGAAAATGATCAAAGATTGTCTGAGCGATCTCATTTGAAATTCCATCTACCGCCAAAAGGTCGCTCAAAGCGGCACGCGCCACCAATTTTGCACTGCCAAAATGATGTAACAAAGCTTTCTTGCGGGTGGGGCCAATGCCAGCAATTTCATCTAGCGGATTTTTAATCATCTCTTTTTTGCGTCTTACGCGGTGCGAGCCATTTGCAAATCTGTGTGCTTCATCGCGCAATCGCTGAACAAAATATAAAACAGGGTCGCGCTCTGGCAACATGAAAGAGGCTTTGCCAATCATAAAGAACTTCTCTAAGCCAGCATCTCTGTCAGGCCCCTTAGCAATGCCGACAATTGGCACTTGATCTAAAATCTCTAATTCTTCCAAAACGCCTTTAACGGCATTTAGTTGGCCAATGCCGCCATCAATCAGCAATAGATCTGGCCATGCGCCCATTTCAGAATTTGTTTTATCTGGTTCATCTTGAGATGGCACTTGAGATGAAGCTTCAGCGTCAAGCGCTCCAGCATTGGGCTCTGTTTCTCTTAAGCCTTTTTCTTTTATCAAACGAGAAAAGCGCCTGCGCATAACCTCGCGCATCATGCCATAATCATCCCCTGGCACTATGTCTTCGTCTTTTATGTTGAATTTGCGATACTGATTTTTCGCAAATCCCTCAGGCCCACTTACAATCATGCCGCCCACTGCATTAGTGCCTTGTATATGAGCATTATCATATACTTCAATGCGCTGTGGTTTTGCTTTCAATTCAAACACTTTGGCAACACCCTCTAGCAATTTGCTTTGGGTGGTGGTTTGCGCCAATTTACGTTCTAGCGTTTCGCGTGCGTTTAGCATGGCATGCTTTATCACATCGCGTTTTTCGCCGCGTATGGGTGCATTTATGCTCACCTTAAAACCAGCACTCAAGCTAAAAGCCTCTGCAAGTAAGGGTACTTCTTCAACTGGGTGCGAAAGCAATATAAGCTTAGGGCAGGGCTTGTCTTCATAAAATTGCGATAAAAAAGAAGACAATATTTCTTGTGGTGTGTAGCCCTTATCTGCCCTTGGAAAATAAGATCGATTGCCCCAGTTTTGGCCTGTTCTAAAGAAAAACACTTGCACACAGCTCATGCCGCCTTTTTGCTCAATCGCAAAGACATCGGCCTCATCAATACCGCGTGGGTTTATGCCTTGGTGTCCTTGCACGGTGGTCAGCGCTGAAAGGCGATCTCTATAAATAGCGGCCTGTTCAAAATCCATCGCATCAGAGGCTTCTTGCATTTGCTTAGAAAGTTCGTTTTGCAAATAAGAGGTCTTGCCGGTTAAAAAGTCTTTTGCGCCTTTTACCAAATCGGCATAATCTTCTTTTGAAATTTCATCTGTGCAAGGCGCAGAGCAACGCTTAATCTGGTGCAATAAGCATGGGCGTGTTCGGCTCTCATACATGCTGTCTGTGCAAGTGCGCAGCAAAAAGGCGCGTTGCATCACATGCAATGTCCCATTCACCGCAGTTGGCGATGCAAAGGGGCCAAAATATTCACGTGTTTTTTGCTTAGCGCCGCGGTGTTTAAAAATACCAGGTGCTTCATGGTCTTTTGTAATCACAATATATGGATAGCTTTTATCATCTCTAAGTAAGATGTTAAATCTGGGCTGCAAGCGCTTAATAAGATTGGCTTCAAGCAGCAGCGCCTCGGTTTCTGTGCGCGTATTCACAAATTCCATTTGGCAGGTTTCACTAATCATTTTCGCAATACGATTAGAGTGCCCCCCATCTTTGGCATAAGAAGAAACGCGTTTTTTTAAAGACTTAGCCTTGCCAACATACAACACATCTTGATTGGCATTAAACATGCGATAAACGCCAGGCGAATTTGGCAATTGCTTCACATATTCGCTAATCAAATTATAGCCAGTTAAGCCACCTTTATGTTTGTCAAAACCAGAAGCTTCCTGCCAATCCAGTTGTTTGGAAGTGGTAAGCTTTAAATCTGGTTTTTTAGGTTCTTTTTGGCTCATATCACTCTTTTATACCGGCAATGTCTGGTGTTTCCCATGATAAATGCTGTCCACCATCTAAGGCAAGCATTTGTCCGGTTAAACTTTTTATGCGCCAAAAATACAAAATAGTCTCGCCAAATTCTGTCAGTTGAGGGCCTTTGCCAAGCAATAATCCATCGACTTGTTTTTTAAAATCAGCTTCGCTTTGCCTTTTATTGGCAAGGGTAGGGCCGGGCGCTATGGCATTTACGCGAATTTTGGGCGCAAGGCTTTGTGCCATGGTTTTAGTGGCTGTCCATAAAGCAGACTTTGATAGTGTGTAAGAATAAAAACTAGGGTTCAAATTCCACACGCGCTGATCGATAATGTTTACAATCAAACCTTCTTTTAGGCTTTTTTGCTCTGCCATTTTTGCACTCAAAATTGACGGCGCTTTAACATGCAAATTAAAATGCGTATCCCAAAATTCTTCTAAGGG
>JBGCEA010000284.1:0-4375 GCA_045105915.1 Nitratireductor sp. | reverse complement strand
TTGGTAAATATACTATTGCGATTTTTGTTAAAATGCGTGCTTTTATATAGACGCAAAAAAACGCCCCCGAGTTACCGAGGGCGCTTTAAAATTATAAACTTATAAATCTAAATTAAGCAGATCTATAAAGCTTAGTCATTGAGAATTCTCTATGACCCAGCGCTTCAGCAGCTGTTAGGCGGCCATTCGCTGTGCGTTTGATCATTTCAATTAGGCTGTCACCAGCTTCATCAATTGTCATCTCACGTGTTAGAACGCCAGTTACATCCACATCAATGTGCTCAGACATTGTACGCAATGTACGTGGGTTACCAGAGATTTTAATCACAGGAACAATAGGGTTACCAACAACGTTACCTTGGCCTGTTGGGAATGTGTGAACCACATAACCACCAGCTGCCATTAGAGTTACACATTCTGCGGCTGCAGAAGAGCTGTCCATGAAGTACAAGCCTGCGCCTTTTGCAGGTGTCTCAGCTGGGCCCATCGCATCGATATAAGTTGAAGTGCGGCCAATCTTTTCAAGATTACCCATCGCTTTTTCTTCAATCGTTGTAAGACCACCTAAGATGTTACCCTTGGTTGGTTGGCTGTCAGAAAGATCATCTGTTTGGTGTGCAAAAATAACATCGTCTTGATAAGCCTTAAAAATTTCCATGAATTTTTTAGCAGCTTCTGGGTTTGCAGCACGTTTTTCACAAATGTGCTCGGCGCCCGTAATTTCAGACGTCTCACCAAAGCAACCATAAAGGCCGTGTGGCAATAATTTGTCATACATATTACCAACAGTAGGGCAGCTTGAAAGGCCAGTCGTTGTGTCACTCTCACCGCATTTGGTAGAAACCCAAAGCTCTGTTAGCGCGCATTCTTCTTTTTGCAATTCACTTGCCCAATGAACAAATTCTTTTGCTTTCCAGCTTGCTTGGCGAATGGTTTCAAAATCACCTTTTTGCTCAATAGAAATGCCTTCAACTGGCTTGCCAGTTTTTGCAATGCCATCAACAATAATTTTAGTCCACTCAGGCTCAATACCAATTACAACAACCGCTGCAACATTTGGGTTAGAACCGATACCAATCATTGTGCGAAAGTGTAGATCTAGATCTTCACCAAACTGCAAACGACCATATGCGTGTGGCGCTGCTAATGTGCCTTGCACATTGTTTGCAACTGCTTCACATGCAGCATTTGAAATATCATCTACTGGCAAAATTAGAACGTGGTTTCTAACGCCAACACGGTCGTTTTCACGACGCCATGCATTAATTACTTGATTTGAATATTTATCAGACATTATAAATTTCCTGTGTTAGCCCAATTAGGGCAGTGGACTACCAGCGTTTTGTTTTGCAATTATGAGTGTGAACGTGCTCGCCAACGCCAGCGCCGCCAATCATTTTCCCAATATCTTCACCATATTTGAAAACAGTATCACCCTCGCTCAAATCCTTAAGAGCCACTTTGTGCCCAATAGGAATGTCAGCTTTAGCAACCAATTTAAAATCACTATTGTCATGGGTAACAACACAAAGCATTTCTGTACCTGCGGTTAGGCCTTCAACAACCACCACACCTACATTGTCTTCATTATCATGCACCAAAAGTTGAGGTTTACTCACGGTTCAGTCTCCTTAAAATTTTTGTATGAGAAGTTTATACATATATACCAACTCTTATACAAGACCTGTTATATAATTTTATTGAACGCTTCACAAAATATGCTAATTAAGGGTTGAAATTTCAAAAGAGAAAATTGTAGTAACTTTTATGAGCAAAGATAATCTAGTGGCGCTTCCGCTTTACAAAAAAGTCTACGAGGCTGTAATTGCTAGAATAACCTCTGGCGAATTAGGCCCTGGTGCCATGTTGCCAAGCGAATTTGATTTAGCCGCCGAACTTGGCGTTAGCCAAGGCACGGCAAGAAAAGCACTAATTGAATTAGAGCAAACGGGCGTTGTTGTGCGCCACCAAGGGCGCGGCACATTTGTAAGTACCACCACAAATGAAACAGCCTTGTTTCACTTTTTTAAACTAAAAAGAGTAGATGGCACCACAGTGTTGCCAGAGCCATTTTTAGAAAACATAAAAAAACGCAAAGTAAGCGCAAAAGAATTACAGCATTTTGGAACGTCTCATAAGCAAGAGATTGCAAATGTATTTGAAATCGACCGTGTACGTCGCATAGATGGCAAAGCTGTGTGTAAAGAAACCTCTATCATTCCCACGCATTTGTTTCCTGGTTTAATAGAGCGCGAGTTACTGCCCAATGCGCTTTATCCAATGTACCAAAAATCTTATGGCATAACCATTGCCAAGGCCAATGAGAACATTCGCTCAGTTGCAGCCACCGAGCAGGTAGCAAAAATATTTGAAGTTAAAATTGGCATGCCAGTATTAGAGGTGACAAGACGCGCCGAAGATATACAGGGGCGCATCGTGGAGCTGCGTATTTCTCATTTTATGACAGATGATTTTCAGTACGAAGTATCGCTAAAATAAGAGCGATAAGTGAATATTTAGGGCTGACAAATAGCTTGCCCATGTTAAGCAGTGAACATGCCCAATTCTCTTAAAATCAATTTCGATAATTCCTACGCCAAGCTTTCTCAAGCTTTTTTTGTAGAAGAAAAACCAAAGTCTGTTTCAAATCCAACGCTCATAAAATTCAATTATGAATTAGCGCATGAGCTGGGTCTGCCAATCAACCAAGAGACTAACAAGTTTAGCAATGCTGAGCTGGCGGCATATTTTTCTGGCAATCAAATACCCCAAGGTGCCACGCCAATAACAATGGCATATTCAGGGCATCAATTTGGTCATTTTGTACCAACGCTTGGCGATGGCAGAGCCAACTTAATGGGCGAAGTAATTGCCCCAAATGGTGTGCGCTATGATGTGCAGTTAAAGGGCAGTGGGCCAACTGCTTTTTCAAGAAATGGCGATGGGCGTTCTGCGCTTGGGCCAGTCATCCGCGAGTATGTGGTAAGTGAAGCAATGCACAAAATGCATGTGCCAACCACTAGAGCGCTCGCAATGGTTTTAACAGGCGAAAAAGTGCAACGCGAAACTGCCATGGCTGGTGGCATTTTAACACGTGTGGCTAAAGGCCATATTCGTGTTGGCACATTTCAATATTTTGCAGCAAGGCAAGACCTTGAAAGCCTAAACACACTTACAAATTATTGCCTTAACAGGTTTTATAGCGAGCCAAAAAACAATAGCGAGAATAACGCGCTTTCACTGCTCCAACATGTCATTTCAAAACAAGCGGCATTAATTGCCAAATGGATGAGCCTTGGCTTTATTCATGGCGTTATGAATACAGATAATATGTCGATTGTAGGCGAAACCATAGACTACGGCCCATGTGCTTTTATGGATCATTACGACCCCGCAACCGTCTTTAGCTTTATCGATAAAAATGGCCGTTATGCCTATGCCAATCAAACCTCTATTGGCATTTGGAATTTAGCGCGCCTAGCTGAAGCTCTTTTGCCGTTGATAGATGAGGATAGTGAAAAAGCAGTAGAACTTGCAAAGATTGAATTAGAAAAATACGAGCACCTTTATCACACTGCTTGGCTTTCTAATATGGGTGCAAAAATTGGCATACAAGAACCAAATGAAAGCGATAACGATCAGATAAAACATCTACTTGAAATAATGCATAAAAAGAATGCCGACTTCACGCTCACATTTCGAGCGCTTGCAAGTTTTCTGCGTGGTAGTGATGAAGATATGGCTGCTCTGTTTGATAAAGATGAAGACATGACTATGTGGCTTAATTTTTGGCAAAAAAGACTAGAAATGCAGCCATGTGCAATGTCAGATATTGCAAACGAGATGGACACCATAAATCCACTTTATATACCGCGCAATCATTTGGTCGAAGAAGCAATTGAAGCGGCATATGAAAATGATTTTTCAAAAATGGAAGAACTGCACAAGGTTTTAGCAAATCCATTTATTGAGCAAGAAGTAGACCCAAAATTTGTCATGCCCCCAAATGAAGACCAAGTGGTTACCAACACTTTTTGCGGCACTTGATTTGGGTGGGAAAATTTAGATAAAAAAAAGCCCACTCATTTAGAAACCAAAATTGAGCGGGCTTTTAATTTTTATGAAAATGCTAATTAGCTATTAGGGCCATCGTTAAAGCCAGTTGTATCAACCCGCTCAGACGCCGTTTGTCTGTTCTTAGCAATATCCGCAAGGCTGCGTGTGTCTGGTTTACTATCACCAAAAGCCTTCACCAAATCTGATGGTGGTGTGTTTGGCGCAACAGGATATTCAAACACTTGCTCGCCATATATTTGTTGAGCTTTTGGGCTAGCCAAAAATTCCATCAACTTAATAGCGTTCTCTTTGTTTGGGG
>JBGCEA010000283.1:0-5752 GCA_045105915.1 Nitratireductor sp. | reverse complement strand
AGAAGGCACAGAACGGCGCGTGTTCATGAAATCTAAAACAGCTTGGTTCTTTTCATTTCTTATGACTTCATCATTCATCTTAGGAGCATCCATTTTTATTAGGCTTCGTCATTCTCTTCTAGGCTTGGTCAGTTTGTGCATATTGTTTATAAAAAACGACAATCGCCTTATTTCTATAGTTCATCCATTTACGCAATCAATGCGCCTTATTACAACACAATTATTGCGTAAAATGATTGAATGCGTTAGCACAATTATTAAGAATGAGCGCAGTTTTAAAACCCATTTTAGTGCTTTTAATTTGGAGCTTTTAAAAAGACATAGCATAAGGGCAATCATGTTTTTAGCATCTACAAAGTCAAAACTCACAAATGCTATCAAAAGCGTTGCCTTGGCAATGTCGATTGTCTTTTTATGTCTTGGCTTAGTTGGCTCTTTTGCTATTGCGCAAGAAAACACTTTTCGTATTAAATTTAATGCCATTTTGCTTGAAGGTGGACCGCAGCTTAAAAAAGGCGTTGAGTGGCGTGTTTTTGGCACAACGCTTGGTGAGAATGGCAAATTTCCAATGCTTGCAGAAAGCACAGACGGCACGAATAGTTTTAAAATGTCACCTGGCATTTATATGGTGCATGCATCTTATGGCCATGCAAGTGCAATAAAAAAAGTGGAAGTGATTGCCAGCAATAGCGAAGAGATATTTAATCTAAATGCTGGTGGCCTTTCGCTTTCTGCAATTGCTGGACAAGACGTACCTATTCCAAAAAACCTATTGCGCTTTGATGTATATGAGCAAGCCGTGAATGATGTCGGGCAAAGAAGGCTCATAGCAAGCCGCGCTGTTCCAGATACCATAATTCCCTTTCCTGCTGGCACGTATCACGTGGTTTCGCAATTTGGCAATTTAAACGCTGAGGTGCGTGCAGATCTGCGCGTGAGAGCTGGTAAAGTTACAAATGGCGAGTTGGCGCACCGCGCGGCGCGTTTAACGCTTCGGCTTGTTCGACAAGGCGGCGGCAATGCTTTGGCCAATACACATTGGTCTGTATTAAATGAAAGCGGTGATTTAATCACAGAAAGTACGAGTGCCTTTCCAAACATTGTTTTGTCTGAGGGGCGCTATACTGCCATTGCCAGAAACGCGACACTTATTTATTCGCAAGACTTTACGGTTCGAGCAGGTTTCAACCAAGATGTAGAAGTGATTGCGCAATAGTTAGAAAGCTGAACGGCTTGTAAATTAACTATTTATTTTCTGGGGAGATACGTTTTTGAACTTACCAAATTTGAGCACGCATAAGAAAAATATAAAAAAGCTATATACCAGCAACCAAAAAACGCCGCGCGCATTTCGCTGGACTTTATTTGTTTTTGATATTTCAGTTATTATTTATTTTCTCTTCACCGCGACATCTAAGCTCACGCCTTTGCTCATAGGCATAGATTTGGTCTTGGGGCTTATATTGCTTTGCGAATTTTGCGCGCGCCACTGGGTATTAAATGAGCGAAAGACACTTGAACAAAAGCTATATACGGGCGTAGATTTGCTTGTTATTTTGTCTTTGTTTGCACCTTTGTTTTTCTCAAATTTAGGTTTTTTAAGAGTATTACGAACCTTAAGATTTTTTCATTCTTATCATACAATCAAAGAGTTACGTTCTCTTTCTAAATGGTTTCGTAAAAATGAGCGTGTTATTACGGCCGCCACAAACCTAATGGTTTTCGTTTTTATTGTAACCTCTATTGTTTGGATTTTAGAATCTAAGATTAACCCCAATATCAACACCTATATAGATGCATTGTATTTTACCATTACAACGCTCACCACAACGGGTTATGGCGATATTATTTTGCAAGATAATTTGGGGCGTCTTTTAACCATTGCGATTATGGTGTTTGGTGTTGCTTTGTTTTTGAGATTGGTTCAACAAATTTTTAGACCCCATAAGGTTGAACAAAAATGCAAACATTGCGGTTTAAAACAACACGATCCAGATGCTTCGCATTGTAAGCATTGCGGTAATATAATTCATATTGAAACTGATGGCGAAATATAAAAACCCGCAAGTAGCAATTGCAACTTGCGGGCATATGAGTGAATAGAGTTTAACTCTATTTGTGCATCTTATCATGATCCATTTTATCGTGGTTCATATCGTCATGGTTCATTTTGCTGTGATCCATTTCTTTCATATCACCATGGGCTTTTTTGTTACGTTCTTTGATCGTTTTCAAAGTCTCAACCTTAAACGTAACTTCCAACTCACCTGCTTTTTCAAACACCAAAATTGCTTTGCGCTTTTCGTCTTCTTTAAGCGCTTCTTTCATCATCATAAACATAACATGGTAGCCGCCAGACTTTAGCTCAACAGTCTCACCCGCTGGCAACAACAAGCCTTTTTCAAGCTCGCGCATTTTCATCACATCGCCATCCATTTTCATTTCATGAATTTCGGATTTGCCAGCAAAATCTACGCGCACACCAATTAATCTATCTGGTGTTGTGCCATTGTTTTTAATGCTCATATAGCCACCAGAAACACGTGCATTTGGCAGTGTTGCTCTGGCATGTGGGTGTTTGATTTCAAGATCAGCTATTTTGTATCCATGCGCTGATGCAAAAGCAGAGCTTGTTAGGGTTAAAACAAATGCAAACAGCACTGTATTTAATTTCATCATTATATTTCTCATCATTATATTTATTCCCGCTGGAATAACTCCATTTAATGCAAGTCTATGCTCCAATGACAAACTGAAGCCATGTTTGGGCAAAGACATATTTAATTATTTAAATTTTTGAACGAAAATTATACGATGGGTGGTCCACGAACCGCATTTGGCGATAATTTGGTCGCCTTTGGCAAAACATAAGCCGCCTTAAAAAAGAGCGTTGTTATGGAGTTAAATTGAACAGCAACAACATCAACGCCAGATGGCGCTAGACTAAAACAAGCTGTGAGTTGGCAAAATTCGCAATGGGGTGCGTGCTGATTGTTGTGATGATTATTATCATCAATGTCACCATTTTGAGAGCAAATCTCAACAATCGCGCCATTAGCTGCTTCATAAGACACAATGCCTGTTTCTACATTGAAGCTGGCTTTAGAAGTTGCAGGCGAGACATGTATAAGCGAAACAAGAATGATCGCGAAGCTGCATAAGAGCCGCGTGACTTCATTTCCTATAATGCTTAGATTCTGTCTCATGGTTTCGTATAAACTTTTTAGCGCCAGCAATAAACAGTTTAATATGCGGCAAAAAAGACTATGTTTGTTGAGCGGGTTTTTTGTAACACAATTTTTGAGGTGGCTTTGAAACGGGTTTTAATTTTAGGCAGTGCACCAGACGCTGTGCAAGCCAAGCAAATAGACTTTAGCGGATTTAGCGCAATTATTGCGATTAATAATGCGTGGCAGATTTTAGATAATTGGACACACCTAGTGCACCCAGAAGACTTTGCGCTTGAAAGACGCCCTACCCCAAAATCAAATCAAACCATCATAACCCATGCGCAATATGTGCCAGCCAATAACGCATTTGGCGGTATTGTTTATGCAGGTGGCACTATGGCTTTTACAGCTGCCTATTGGGCGCTGCATGCATTACAGCCTGACATTATGGTATTTTGCGGATGCGACATGGTGTATGACACTAAAACGCAAACCCATTTTTATGGCAATGGCGAAGCTGATCCACTTAGAGCAGACCCAACTTTGCAGAGCTTAGAAGCTAAGGCAAACAGGCTCATGCTTATGGCCGCTAATCGCTCTTGTTTATGTGTAAACTTTTTTGACAACCCAAAAAGCAGACTTACGTTTGAGCCTATAAGCCCTGCTTATCTTGCGCCCGATCGGGTAGAATTTTTATCAGATGCGCGCTCGCTTGGATTACAAAAATTGCAAATGAAAACCGACAAAACAAAAATGGAAGCGGCTTTAATTGCAGAGGCTAAAGCTGAGTGTTTTGTGCCAACGGGTGACTATTGGAATTACCCTGAAAAGAGAGACGCCAACACACTGGCACAAATAGATGCTTTGTGGCTTGAGACTGTAAATCTTAAAACCACTTCTTAAAAACTGCCACCTCTTGCAACCCACCAAAGTGCAACAACCGCTAAAATTAATTGAGTCATTACAATGGCTAAAAGGAACTTGTTAAAAGGTTGCTTGCGCGTTTTATGGCGTACTAATTTGCGTGATAAAAAGATTGCGGGCGATCCGCCAATGGCTGCCAGCTGCAGGAGCTTTTTTTCTGGCACGCGCCAGCCGCCTTTAATTGACATGTATTTATCATAGCAAAAAATGACGAAGGCAAATACATTGATGCCAGTTAGATAAAGCAAAAATGGCGACACATACTGCATCGCCATTTCTAAAATCATATCCATAAAACTAAAGACCTTGCTTTCACTTAAGAGCTTTCACTAAAGAGCTGGCACTTAAGACCTAGCTCGAACGATATCAGGCGGTGTTGCCTCTATTGTTAAAGCTTCAATCGCAGCGTCTAAGCTCATTGCTGTTTGGTCTTTAGAACCAAGACGGCGAATGTTTACAGAACCTTCTTCTGCTTCGCGTTCACCGCACACCATAATTACAGGCACTTTAGCAACAGAGTGTTCGCGCACCTTGTAGTTGATCTTTTCGTTGCGCGTATCAGCTGTTGCAACAAAACCAGCTTTTACAAGTTTTTTCGTCACTTCTTCAGTATACGCATTAGCGCCTTCTGTAATCGATGCCACTACAATTTGATGTGGCGATAGCCATAGCGGAAAACGCCCAGCAAAGTTTTCAATTAGAATGCCTAAGAAGCGTTCCATCGATCCGCAAATGGCGCGGTGCACCATAACCGGTTTTACTTTTTCAGAATTGTTATCAATGTAAAATGCATTGAAGCGCTCTGGTAAATTGAAATCAACTTGCGTTGTGCCACATTGCCATTCGCGGCCAATGGCATCTTTCAAGATGTATTCAAATTTAGGGCCATAAAATGCGCCCTCACCTTCGTTGATGCCAATTTTGATTTTGCCATCAGATTGCTCTTCAATTTGTTTTAGCACTTTGTGCATTACTTCTTCTGCATGATCCCAAGAAGCATCATCGCCAACGCGCTTTTCAGGGCGTGTTGATAAGAGCACGGTAATGCCAGAAAAGCCAAAGTCTTCGTAAACTGATAAAATCAGATCATTAATGCGAAGGCATTCTGCTGCCAATTGCTCTTCTGTACAAAAAACGTGTGCATCATCTTGCGTAAAGCCACGCACGCGCATAAGCCCGTGCAATGCACCAGATGGCTCATAGCGGTGTACGTTGCCAAATTCAGCCATACGCACCGGCAAATCACGATAAGATTTTAAACCGTGTTTGAAGATAGCCACGTGGCCTGGGCAATTCATTGGTTTTAGAGCAAATACACGATCATCTTCTGTTTGTGTCGTGAACATGTTCTCGTGATACCATTCCCAGTGACCAGAAGTCTCCCACATGGCTTTGTCTAACACTTGAGGTGCATTTACCTCTTCATAAACGCCCTCTAAGCGGCGGCGCATATAATTGACCAAGCCTTGAAAAACACGCCAGCCTTTTGAGTGCCAAAACACAACGCCAGGGCCTTCTTCTTGAAAGTGGAACAAGTCCATTTCACGGCCAAGCTTTCTGTGGTCGCGTTTTTGCGCTTCTTCAAGCATATGCAAATAGGCTTTAAGCTGTTTATCATCTGCCCATGCAGTGCCATAAATGCGCGTTAGCATTGTATT
>JBGCEA010000282.1:0-2795 GCA_045105915.1 Nitratireductor sp. | reverse complement strand
GTGCGTTGCTTTGGCAATTATGATTTCTAACCATATTGTTATTCCGCTTATTCTTAATATTAGACGCAGTTTAGATGACGCTGATCGTAGCGATAGCGTAAACATGGAACAGCAAATTTTGAAAATTCGCAGATGGGCCATTACAATTGTTCTTCTGCTCGCCTTTGCGTATTATAAATTAGCAGATAACACGCAGGCTCTGGCTTCTATTGGCCTCATTTCATTTGCGGCGATTGCGCAATTAGCACCAGCCTTTTTTGGTGGTCTGTTTTGGCGCCCAGCTAATGCCAAAGGCGCAATTACGGGCATGGTGATTGGCTTTGCGTTTTGGGCTTATGCGTTGTTCATTCCAACCTTTACTGCAGAAGCTGGTGTGTTTTATTCGTACCCACAAATTGAAACATTCTTTGCTGACTTTGGATTTAATCAATTTTCTGCTGGCGTGTTACTTAGTCTTTTCTTCAATACGGCTGGTCTTATTGTTGCATCTCTTTATTTTAAATCGACCCCTATTGAAGAACACCAAGCAACACTGTTTGTGGGCTACAAGAAAAACACGCCAATTGCCGCAAACCAAATTAGCGCTGTTAATGTAAGTGTTGAGCAAGTTCAAAACCTTCTTATTCGCTATTTAGGGCGCACGCGTACATTGCGCGCTTTTACGAGTTTTGGTGAGCAACGTGGCGATATAATTCGAGGTTCTGATACGGCCTCAACTGAACTTATTCAGTTTTCTGAGCAATTGCTGGCCAGTGCCATTGGCGCGTCTTCTTCAAGGCTTGTGCACTCATTATTGCTCAAACGCTTTGAAGTGACATCCACCGCCAATCTAAAACTTTTAGATGAAGCAACAGACGCGCTTCAATATAACCGCGATGTTTTGCAAACTGCGTTTGACCAGTTAGAGCAAGGGATAACTATTTTTGATGCTGACTATAAGTTGGCCTTTTGGAATACGCAATTTAGAGCATTATTAGAATTGCCTGCGAGCATTGGACAAGCTGGAACGCCACTTCATGTTATTGCAAATACAATTGCACAGCAGCATCGCTCTAGCGAAGACGACCACGCCTTTAACAATTTACAAGAAGAACTTTTAAAACTAAACAAAGTATGGGGCCTTGCGCTACCTAAAAAAGAACAGATTTTAGAAATTCGAACAAGCCCAATGCCAGGGGGCGGTATTGTTATTGCCTGGAACAATGTGACAGAGCGCATGTTTGTTTCTGAAGCTTTGCGCGAGGCCAATGAAACGCTAGAAAAACGCGTTGAAGAGCGAACCAGCGATTTGGTGCGAGCCAACACTGATTTAGAGAAAGCCACCAAGTCTGCTGATGTTGCTAATGAAAGTAAGACTAAGTTTTTGGCCGCTGCTAGCCACGACCTATTACAGCCGCTAAATGCTGCTAGGCTATATTCTGCAACCTTAAGCGAGCGCGCTAGTGACAGTGTGCAAAATGAATTGGCGGGCAATATATCAAAATCGCTCGATTCAGTTGAAGAGTTGTTAGGCTCTATTTTGGCAATTTCGCGCCTAGACAGCGCTGATCCAAAAATGAACATTACCAAATTTCCGATCAATAAGATTTTGGATCAAATCAACATTGAATTTAGGCCAATGGCTGAAGAAAAAAACTTGGAACTGGTTATTTTACCTTCTTCACTTTGGGTAGAATCTGACCCTGCATATTTGCGCCGCCTAATTCAAAACCTAGTTTCAAACGCCATTAAATATACGCCAGCTGGCAAAGTGCTTGTGGGTTGCAAACGCCGTAAAAACACTGTGAACATTGAAGTTATGGATACTGGCCTTGGTATTGATGCTAGTGACCAAGATACTGTCTTTAGTGAATTTACGCGCCTACAAAGTGGTGTGCAGGCCGCGCAGGGCTTAGGGCTTGGGCTATCTATTGTTGATCGAATTTCAACCATTCTAAAGCATCCAGTTTCTATTAGCTCCAGCCTAGAAAACGGCACGCGCTTTAGAGTGCAAGTACCTAGAACCACCAGCCAGAAAAAAGCCGCAAGTGATGAGAAAAAAGAGATTTCAAAACGCACCAATGCATTAGAAGGCATGCGTATTTTGGTGGTGGATAATGATCCAGCTATTTTGGATGGCATGCGTGTATTGCTAGAACATTGGGGCTGTAAGGTTGCTTTGGTTACTGGCAAAAAAGAGGCATTTAAAGAATTGCGCCAAACACGATTTGCACCAGAAATTGCATTGGTAGATTATCATTTAGATGATGAAAATGGCCTTGAAACCATAAAAGAGATTCATGAAAATGGGTTTGCTAATTTGCCAGCTGTACTTGTTACAGCTGACAGAACACCAAGTGTGCAACAACAAGCCAGCAAAGATGGCGTGTTGATAATGAACAAGCCTATTAAACCAGCCGCTCTTAGAGCGATATTATCTCAAATTAAAATTCAGATGATTGCTGCAGAATAAATATTATCTAAATTATATCTGGCTTGGGTTAGAAATTTTGCCAAGCGAAATCACTGCTTGTGTTCTGCTATCAACGCCAAGTTTTAACAATATTGCAGAAACGTGCGCTTTTACAGTAGCCTCTGATACATCTAGCTCATAAGCAATTTGCTTATTTAAGAGCCCTTCGCCCAACATACCCAGCACTCTATGCTGCTGTGGTGTTAGGCTTTGCATTTTTTTAATCAGCTCAATTTCTTCATCGTCTTCTTGCGCAGAAAGATCGATATCTTTTGGAATGCAAACTTCGCCGTCTAGAACCTGCTCAATAGAGCTTCTAATTTCATCCATGCTTGAAGATTTG
>JBGCEA010000281.1:0-7255 GCA_045105915.1 Nitratireductor sp. | reverse complement strand
GCATCTTTTGGTGCATCAGATTCTGGGTTTAGGGCCACTGCAGCAAAACCCGTAATAAACATAACCTTCAAATCAGGGTCAATTTCGGTGGCGCGGCGTGCCAGCTCAATGCCATCCATTTCAGGCATTACAATATCTGTCAAAAGCAAGTTAAACGGCTCTTCACGCAAGCGATCATACGCACTAGCACCATTGTCGTAAGAGACAACATTGTAGCCAGCTTTATCGAGCGCTTTTTCTAAAAAGCGACGCATATCATTATCATCTTCTGCGAGTAAAATTTTGGTCATACAACTTCCATTATATTATTGAATAACTATCAACACCCATATGCCAACAACATTGTAAACAAGAGGTGAAAATACTACAATATCATTTATTATTTTTATACTTGTTGCAAAAAACACAATATTCCCCATCAAGTTTTGGATGAATATTACAAATAGTCGAACAAAATCGCATACAAATTCAAAAGCCGCCACCAAGGTAAACGCCAAAATGTTAGATAATTATGCACATAACCCCTACGATGTTAGCGCGCCCGCGCTACTACGGGTGCCCTTTGTGTTTAATTCACCGCACTCTGGCCGCTACTATGCGCCCGAATTTTTGGCCATGTCTCGGCTCCAAAATTTGGACATTCGAAAATCAGAAGATTTTTTGGTCGATGAATTATTCAATGGCGTTGTGCCACTTGGCGCACCTATGCTCAAAGCAATTTTTCCAAGAGCTTGGCTAGATGTAAACCGCGAGCCCTATGAGCTTGACCCCAAAATGTTTGACGAGCCATTGCCAAATTTTGTCAATACGCGCTCTACCAGAGTAGCCAGCGGCCTTGGCACAATTGCGCAAATTGTTTGCGAAGACATGCCAATTTATTCAAAAAAGCTAGGCGTTGAAGAAGGCCTCAACAGAATAGAAACACTCTATAAGCCTTATCACGAAACATTACGCCATATGCTTGCCAAAGCCATGAAACGCTTTGGACACTCTGTTTTAATAGATTGCCACTCTATGCCCTCTAGCCAGCACCGGTATGGCTTAAAAACAAGATCACACACGGTAAGAGCAGATTTTGTGCTAGGCGATAAATATGGCGCGTCTTGCGCACCAGAACTTACCAAAGCTGCCCAAGAGTTTTTAACGGACCTTGGTTATTGTGTTTCTATTAACAAGCCTTATGCAGGTGGTTTTATAACTTCGCATTACGGAAAACCAGAAAGCGGCCTTCACGCTTTGCAAGTCGAAATTAACCGCGCTTTATATATGGACGAACTCAACATGAAGCGCTCAAGCAATTTTGAAAACTTGCAAAGAGACCTTACAACATTTTCTTCACGCCTAATGGCTATACCAGAATTTGTTTTCAAGAGTGGTACACGCCAAGCCGCAGAATAAACTAACTCAAGACCGCTCATACAGGCCAACAAAATGACACCTGAAATAATTGAAGAAACACTTTTAAAGCTCGCAGATATTGCAAGCGACGTTACGATGCCAATGTTTAGAGCACCGCTTGATATTGCAAATAAAGAAGAAGGCGGATTTGACCCCGTCACCCTTGCAGACAAGCAAGCAGAAGCCGCTATACGCAAATATATAAATAGTAACTTTCCCTCGCACGGCATAATTGGCGAAGAAGACGGCTCAACAAATAAAGACGCAGAATATGTTTGGGTGATTGATCCAATCGATGGAACAAGAGCATTCATTTCTGGGCTGCCGGGTTGGGGCACACTCATTGGCCTTACAAAAAACAAAAAACCAATTGCTGGTATTATGTGCCAACCTTTTACAAAAGAGCGCTATTTTACAAACGGCCTAACCAGCACACTTTTGCACGAGGGCAAAAAGACAATTCTAAAAACATCTAATGTCACTGCATTAAGCGATGCAACAGCCATGACAACAGATCCCTTTATTTTTGCAAAAGAAGAAACGCCCTCATTTGATTTGGTGAGAGGCCAAGTAAAATTAATGCGCTATGGCTTTGATTGCTATGCCTATGCCATGGTTGCTGCAGGCAACATAGATTTAGTTATAGAATCTGGTCTGCATATCTATGACGTTAGCGCGCTTATACCAATTGTAGAAAATGCGGGCGGTCTATTTACAAATTGGCAAGGCGAGCCTGTTGCAAATGGCGGACAAGTAATTGCTGCAGCAAACCAAGAATTACTAAATCAAGCAATCGAGCTTTTAAACAATTAATAGCGCGTAAATTATTGCTCACGCTTTAGTGAGTTTCGCTCATGATTTAGTTATTTCCAATTTACCAAGGTTTCCTGTCTTTTAAAAACATCAAAGGGCAATCAAGTTCTTAGATGTTTAAAATATTTTTTAGGAGACACATCATGACAACGAAAACAGCAGCAACAGCAGCAGTAGTAGCAGGCGCAATCTCAGCAGCTCTAACAATGAGTGTAGCAGTACAACCAGCACACGCTGCAAAAATCAAATGCTATGGCGTTTCAAAAGCAGGCGCAAACGACTGTGCAGCTGGCCCGGGTACAACATGTGCAGGCACTTCTAAAGTTGATTACCAAGGCAATGCATGGACATATGTAGACGCTAAAAAATGCGAAGACATTGTAATCAACATGGACGGCAAAATGCTTAAAGGTTCATCAGAGCCAACAAAAATGAACTTGCCTTCATAACTTGAATAATAAGAATCGAGGAGACTAATATGAGCGAAACTATCCTGTCACGTCATAATCTGACTTCTCGATTCACCTCCCACAAACTTCCTCCAAAAGCTGGTGTTGGCCTTAAGGGCGAGCACATTGACGAAATTTTAGAAACAAATGCCCAAATGGGGTTTTTTGAAGTACACGCAGAAAACTATATGGGCGCAGGCGGTATGCCCCATGCACAGCTTTCTAAAATTCGCGAAAAATATCCGCTAAGCGTTCATGGCGTTGGCATGTCTATTGGCGGCGCGCAAAAAATCGATCCAGATCACTTAGCCCGCTTCAAAGCAGTAATAGACATTTATAACCCTGGTATGGTTTCAGAGCATCTTGCATGGTCTACCCACGATGATGTTTTCTATAATGACCTACTACCTGTGCCATATACCAAAGAAACCATGACAAGAGTTGTGGAGCACATAGACCAAGTACAAAGCACTATTGGGCGTCAAATTTTAATAGAAAATCCATCAACCTATATTGCATTTAAAGAATCGAGTTGGAGTGAGCTAGACTTCATGTCAGAAATTGCTTCGCGTTCTGGTTGCGGTCTATTGTTCGATGTAAACAACGTTTTCATCTCAGCAACAAACCATGGTTACAAGCCTAGAGATTACATCTCAAATTACCCACTTCATTTAGTGCAAGAAATTCACCTAGCAGGTCATGCAGAACAAGTAGATGATAATAACGATCCGCTCTTAATAGATTCGCATGACAGCCAAGTGTGCGATGATGTTTGGGACCTGTACAAATTAACGCTTTCAAAAACAGGCCCAGTACCAAGTTTAGTAGAATGGGATAATGACATTCCTACTTGGGAACTTTTGCAAGACGAAGCTTTAAAAGCAGACAAAATTTTAGGCGCAAATAACACAGCTAAAGTTAGCGCTTAAAATGTCTAGCACCACAACATTAGAAGAAGAGGTTTCAAAGCAGCTCAACGTAAATGCAGATTTTTGCGACGCTTTATTAAACCCTACAATAGAGATACCCAGCAGTATTCAGGATACAAAAAACAAACCCTCTACCAAGCGCTTCAATGTTTATAGAAACAATGTTGTTGTAAGTTTGATGGAATCTATGAAAGCCGCCTATCCTTCAATTCATGCCATTATGGGTGAAGATAATTTTGCAAAAATTGCCAGAATATACATCTCGCAACATCCGCCTTCTTCACCGGTCATGCAAAAATTTGGATCGCATTTTGCAGATTTCATCAAAGCATTTGCGCCCCTCAAAAACTCGCCTTTTTTATCTGATGTCGCACTCGTAGAGCGCCTGTATTTAGAGGCGTATCACGCGCTAGATGAAGAACCGCTAAACCCTGAATTGCTTTCAAGCATCCCCCCAGAAAAAACGGGTGATCTTGTTTTTTCAATTCACCCAGCTGCGCATCTTATAAGTTCTGAATATCCTGTTTTAGATTTATTTGAATATCGCTTTGAACACCCGCAAAGCGCACCAGATTTATCAAAAGCACAATCCGTTCTTATAACGCGCCCTCACCTTCAAAACTTGATTACAGATTTAGACACTGCGCAGGCAATATTTGTGGGTGCAATAATAAAAGGCCAAACACTGGCAAATGCACTTGGTGAGGCTCTGGCGCACGATCAAAATTTTCAACCAAACGAAGCAATTTCATTGCTCATACAAACAGGCATGACACACCATGCCGAACTAAAATAAATTGGGACACAACATGATATTTATTTCAAAAATTAAAAACCTTCACGATCAAATCTTTAAAACAATAACAATCCTTGCTGGCACTTGGTTTTTAAGTACAGCTGCAAGACTAGGCTTTTTAGCGGTCTTGTTCTTTTATTATCTAAACTCCGCTAGCACTAAAGTTGGTGAAGGGTTTGCTGGTTTTTTTGAAGTCAGCTTTGGCGCTTATATTCAAATCTTAAGCGAAGCAGGCATGGTGGCTTATGATTTTGAGATAGCCAATGTACCCTTCTTACAAAAATGCATCGTTTATTTGGGCACTTATTCAGAATTCATTTTGCCAATTCTTATTGTTATTGGCCTATTCACTCGCTTGGCTGCACTTGGCATGATTGGTTTTATTTTCGTGCAAAGTTATGTCGATATTACAGCGCACGGCCTAGATGAAGGTACGATTGGCACCTTGTTTGACAGAGATCCATCTTCACTCATCATGGACCAAAGAGCACTATGGATCTTTTTACTGCTGGTATTGGTTGTAAAGGGCGCAGGGTTATTCTCGCTAGATACACTGGTGTGTAAATGGTGGAAAAATAAATAAACTTTCATACTTGCCAAATAAAAAGGGCGCCCAATTAAGGCGCCCTTCATTCAGTGTTACTTGGGAGGAAAGCAACTGAATTTATGCAGCGATTTGTTTTACCTTATCGCCTTTTTTCTTAGCCAATTTCTGCGTCTCTTTTTCAGCAGACTTAATGGCAATTTGGCGTGGCTTCATAGCTTCAGGAATTTCACGCAGCAACTCAATATGCAGCAAGCCATTCTTCAAACTCGCATCGCTCACTTTAACAAAATCTGCTAGCTGAAATCTGCGCTCAAACGAGCGACCTGCAATACCGCGAAACAAAAAATTATCTGGACTATTGTTTTCTTCAGTATTCTTTTCGCCAGTTACTGTGAGTGTGTTTTCTTTTGTTTCAATAACAAGTTCATCTTCACCAAAGCCAGCAACGGCCATAGAAATTCGGTATGCATCTTCACCTGTGCGTTCAATATTGTATGGGGGATATGATGTTCCCTGATCAGGTTGACCTACATTGTCTAGCATCGAAAATAGACGGTCAAAACCAACAGTTGAACGGTATAGGGGTGCAAAATCAATCGTACGCATGTTTATAGTCCTCCTTAAAGCGACTTAATACGTTTAAAAATATGCGGCTTTCCTTATCATTGGCAAAGCAGCGTTTAGATGAACCCAAAAGTATTAGTGGCGTCCATGATAAAAAGATGGGAACTGGATATTGGCATTTCAAGTGTTGTTCCAAATTTTATCTTTTTAAATAAAAGAACAAGCACCAAGCATGCTTGCACACTTGCCTTATGAGGTTTAAAACCAGAGCCAAGAAATTGATTTGTGAAAGACAAACAGTGGCCAACCAAGCAACCCTTTTTAAGATTGATGAAAACCCAATACCAAGCGATGCAGTGGTAGGTTTTTGTACGACAGAAGACGAGCAGCAAATAAGATATGCGCACTGGAAAACACAGCGCCCAAAATCTCATGGCACTGTTTTACTCTTATCGGGTCGCTCTGAGTTTATTGAAAAAAACTACGAAACCATCTCAGATTTAAGACGCAACGGCTATGATGTTTTTACATTTGATTGGCGAGGCCAAGGTGGCTCTTCTAGAATATTAAACGATGCTAAAGTTGGTTTTGTCGAAACCTTTGATGACTACCTAAAAGATTTAGATACAGTTTTCTCATCTATTGTTTTGCCAGACTGTAAAGCCCCATTTTTTATTATGGGTCATTCTACTGGCTCACTGGTTGCGCTTATGGCAGCGCCAATGCTGAAAAACCAAATACAAAAAATGGTTCTTGGCTCGCCATTATTAGGGCTTTCAAATTTACCTCTACCAGCGCCAGCTATAAAACTGATTGCAGGTGCATTGCACGTCATTGGTCTTGGAAGGCTTTTTGTGTCTGGTGGGCGCAACCCGCATACAAGGCGCACATTCGAAAACAACAAAGTAACCAACGACAAAAGACGCTTTAACCTCATTCAAAAATTTGAACGTGAGCATGATCATCTTCTTATCGGTGGTCCAAGTGCAACATGGGTGTTTTCTGCTCTGCGTGCGATGAGCAAAGTAGTCGATTCAAACTTTGCGTCTACCCTTACAATTCCCACCCTGCTTATATGTGCAGGCGAAGATAGGCTTGTAGACAATCATACAACAGAGTATTTTGGACACAGATTACGCTCTGGCAAAACCCTAACGATAGATGGCGCCAAGCACGAATTACTGCAAGAAAAAGACTATTATAGAAATCAATTTCTAGCAGCCTTTTATGCGTTCACCGCAAGTTCAAATCCTGCCGCTTTTAAACAAGCTGAGCAAGACGATGATGCCTCCGCGTCAAGCAATAACGAAAACGAAAGCGAAAAAGGTAATGAATTAGTGGCCGAAAAGAGCTAAGCCAGAATTTTAAGATAACTGTCTAAGATAGATAGTTTAGAAAAGTTTCTACTTCAGCTTTTTCAGTGCCAAAATTTGCAACCAATCTATACAGCTTTTCATTCTCATTCAGCAAACCCATATGCGATTTTGGAACAGGCCACTCATAAAAAGTTGCGCCTTCACTTTGAAGCTTTTGTGCTAATGCACCGCTCATAATTGCAAAGACTTCATTTGCTTCTGGTTCAAAAGCCAAACGCGCATTTGCACTTTTCGCAACGCCCTTGCCAAGCATTTGCGCCGCATCATTGGCATTTTTAGCAAGTTCAAGCCAAAGCCCATCTGCCAAATAAGCCTCAAATTGCGCTGCAATAAACCTGCTTTTTGAAAAGAGCTGACCAGAACGCTTTCTTAAAAAAGCAAGC
>JBGCEA010000280.1:0-5205 GCA_045105915.1 Nitratireductor sp. | reverse complement strand
TTGAGCGATTCTAATAAATCAGGGCCAGTATGGGCTAGCGTTCCATCTAAATCGAATATGATTGTATAAGCGTCCATTGGTTTTAAACTATGCCTTGTATGGTTTTTTGTTTTCTTAAGTGACTGATTTAAAATTGCTTTTAGCTATATGAGCCATAGCCAACTTTAGTCGGCTGAAATATTTTGAAACTAGCCTTTATATAAGCCGCGTGATAAAGCTTTGCGAAATTGATACAAAATAAATAAGTGAAACGGTAGGTTATGTCTAGAGAACTTAAAATTGAGGCTGCAAGAGTTGCTTTAGAATATGTTGAAAATGACATGAAAATTGGCATTGGCACGGGCTCTACTGCCAATGAGTTTATTCGGCTTTTAGCGCAAAAAGTATCACTCGGTTTGAATGTTGTTGGGGTTCCAACGTCTGAGCGCTCGCGCATTTTGTGTGAAGAATTGGGTGTTAAACTTGCCACACTTGAAGAAGAGCCTGAACTGGCGCTTACCATTGATGGCGCAGATGAAGTGGATGCTGATTTTACGCTCATAAAAGGGGGCGGGGGTGCATTGCTTCGCGAAAAAATTGTAGCGGGAGCTTCTGCCAAAATGATTGTAATCGTTGACGAGAGCAAAATGGTGGAAACACTTGGTGCTTTTGATTTACCAATTGAAGTTAATCCATTTGGTTTGGGCTCTACAATCAAAAAAATTGAAAAGCTTAATTCGACACTTGATATGGCTTGCCCAATAAGTGTTCGCTCAAAAAGTGTTGAAGAAAGCGAGCCTTTTGTTACAGATGGCGGACATTATGTTTTAGATGCTAAATATAGCCATATTTTGGATGCAAGAAAACTCTCTGCTGGCTTGCTTGAAGTGCCAGGCGTTGTGCAACATGGCTTATTTATAGATATGGCAACAACTGTTGTTATTGCGTCTAAAACGGGTGTTGAGGTTAAGCATAAATAGGTTTAATAACTTTTCTTAAGAACAAAACGCTTTTAGAGTGTTTAAATAGATTTAGTGATGGAGTGAAATATATGTCGATACAAAAATCGATTTTAAAAGTTGCGTTAGTAGGACTGGTAACAATTGGTTCTTTTGGTTTTGTTAATGCGCAAGAGGTGAGTGAATCGCATATTGCTGCAGCAAAAAGAATGATTGCGGCAACCTCTAGCACGCAAAGGCTTGATAGCATTTTGCCGCAATCTGCAGATGCTGTGAAAAATTCACTTATACGCAATCGTCCTGACCAAGAAGCGGTTATTACTGATGTTGTAGATTTGGCGGCATTAGAACTTGCGCCAAGAAGAGGCGACTTGGAAAGTGAAGTTGCACAAATTTTTACACGTATTTTCACTGAAGATGAACTCAATACAGTATCTGCTTTTTATGAAACAGAAGCTGGCAAAAAGTTTTTGACAGAGAGCCCAATTGCGCTTCGTGAGATTAGCGGTGCAGCACGTGTTTGGAGCAATGGCATTCAAAGAGACCTTGCAGCAAATTCTAACGCAAAGTTGAAAGAGATGGGCTTGCAATAGCGCCATTTATATAGTGTTTTAAAGCCCGGCATGTTTGCCGGGTTTTTTTATTTTTAAATTGAATTTTATCCTTAAATGGAAGGCAATAAGCATGAGCAACACAACGTCTAACTATGATTATGATTTGTTTGTTATTGGTGGCGGCTCTGGCGGCGTTAGAGCTGGACGTGTTGCGGCTTCTATGGGCAAGAAAGTTGGTATTGCGGAAGAGCACCGCTATGGCGGCACATGTGTTATTCGTGGCTGTGTACCTAAAAAGCTTTTGGTTTATGCGTCACAATATTCAAAGTCTTTGGCAGATGCTTCTGGTTATGGCTGGAGCGTTGGAGAGACTTCATTTGATTGGGCTAAACTTAGAGATGCTAAAGATGTTGAGATCACGCGCTTAGAAGGCCTTTATCGTAAGGGGCTTTCAAATGCAGAAGCTGATATTTTTGACCAACGAGCAACTGTAAAAGATGCCAATAGCGTTGTGTTGGCAGATGGTAGCGTAAAAACCGCTGAGCGTATTTTGATTGCAGTTGGTGGACGCCCAAATCCAATGAGCGATTTACCAGGTAATGAGCATTGCATCAATTCAGATAGTGTTTTTGACTTAAATGAATTGCCAAAATCTATGGTGGTACTTGGCGCTGGTTATATTGCGCTAGAATTTGCCTGTATTTTTGCCAATCTTGGAACAGAAGTGACTGTTATTTATCGAGGTGACGAAATTTTGCGTGGCTTTGACAATGATGTTCGTGTGTTCTTGCGCGAGGAAATGGCGAAGAAGAAAATTAATTTCATACTGGGTGAGAATATCAGTTCTGTTGCATTAGAAGGCGGCGAACGCAAAGTGGTGCTGACCAATGGAGAAACGCTTTTAACAGATCAGGTTTTGCTAGCGGCAGGGCGCATTGCTAATACACAAAGTCTTGGCCTTGAAGAAGCAGGCGTTGAAATGACAAAAGGCGGCGCGGTAGTGGTGGATGACTATTCGCGCACAAATGTGCCATCTGTTTTAGCGGTTGGCGATGTGACTAACCGCGTTAATTTGACACCAGTCGCCATTCACGAAGCGATGTGTTTGATTGAAACAGAATATAAAGACAATCCAACAAAGCCAGATCATGGTTTGGTGCCAACTGCGGTGTTTACACAGCCAGAAATTGGTACTGTTGGCATGAGCGAAGAACAAGCTGGCGAAAAATTTGACGAAGTACATGTTTTTAAAGCAAGCTTTAGACCGATGAAAAACATATTGCCTGGCAGAGATGAAAAAATGCTGATGAAGACAATTGTTGATACAAAATCTGACAAGGTGGTTGGCGTTCATATTGTTGGGCCAGAATCTGGTGAAATGGCGCAGCTTCTTGGCATCAGTCTAAAAATGGGCGCAACAAAAACTGATTTTGATAAGACAATGGCTGTACACCCAACCGCCAGCGAAGAATTAGTAACGGCTTATAGCCCTAGCTATATTGTTAAAAATGGTAAGCGTGTTGGCTAAATTAGCCATGCGCTCTGTCAATGCGATGCTTCGCTAAAAGGTTTAAATCGATTAAAGTCTTGTTCTTTAGAATTAGACAACAAGAATGAGCATAGTTTGAGTTTTTTTGCTGGTTTTATCCAAATCGATTGCATATAAAACGGCTTTACGGCTCTTAGCAGGTTGGTTTTTACAACTTTGCTAAAGGCTGTTTTCAAATTGTCACAACCTTGTTGTAACAAATCACTAAATTTAAGGTAGTTAGTACAATGTCTACAAATTGGTCACCGAATTCTTGGCGTTCTAAGCCATATGTTCAGATCCCAAATTTCCCTAATCAAGATGCTTTGAGCGCGGCTGAAGCGCGCTTGGCAAGCTTTCCACCACTTGTTTTTGCAGGTGAGGCGAATGCTCTTAAAAACAGATTAGCGGATGTTGCAAAAGGCAAATCATTTTTGCTTCAAGGTGGTGATTGTGCTGAAAGCTTTGCGGAGCATGGCGCTGATAATATTCGTGACTTCTTTCGCGTATTTTTGCAGATGTCGGTTATTCTTACCTATGGTGCTGCAAAGCCTGTTGTTAAGATTGGCCGTGTTGCGGGTCAATTTGCCAAGCCGCGTTCTTCTGATATGGAAACCAAAGGTGACATTTCGTTGCCAAGCTATCGTGGTGATATTGTAAACGGTTCTGAGTTTACTGAAGAAGCGCGTATTCCAGATCCTGAGCGCCAGATTATGGCTTATCGCCAATCTGCTGCTACGCTTAATTTGCTACGTGCATTTGCACAAGGTGGTTACGCTAACCTTGAGCACGTTCATGAGTGGACACTTGATTTTGTAAAAGATAGCCCGCACCAAGAGCGTTATATGAAGCTTGCGGATCATCTTTCAGAAACATTGCGTTTTATGAAGGCGATTGGTTTTTCTGCAGATCAGCACCCACGTCTTCGTGAGACTGATTTTTATACAAGCCACGAATCATTGTTGCTGGGTTATGAAGAGGCGCTAACGCGCACTGACTCGCTTAATGGTGATTTCTACGCAACATCAGGGCACATGCTATGGATTGGCGATAGAACACGCCAGCCAGACCATGCGCATGTTGAATTTTTACGCGGCGTTAAAAATCCAATCGGCATTAAATGTGGTCCAACAACCACAGAAGATGGTTTGATGGAATTGCTCGATATTTTGAGCCCAGAAGACGAAGCAGGGCGCATTACTTTGATCGCTCGTTTTGGTTCTGACAAAGTGAACGAACACTTGCCGCGCCTTGTGCGCCGTGTTCAGGCAGAAGGTCGCACAGTTGTATGGAGCTGTGATCCAATGCATGGCAACACAATTAGCAGTGATAGTGGCTATAAGACACGTCCATTTGAGCGTGTTCTTAAAGAGGTTCAACAGTTCTTTGCTGTGCACCGTGCTGAAGGCACATATGCTGGTGGTGTTCACTTTGAGATGACAGGCAAAGATGTAACAGAATGCACAGGCGGCGCTAGAGCCGTGAGTGATGAAGATTTGGGCCAGCGTTACCACACACATTGTGATCCGCGTCTAAATGCTAGCCAGTCACTTGAGCTTGCTTTCTTGGTTGCAGAAGAGCTTAAAGCGAACCGCAATGAAGATGAGGCAAAGATAGCTGTTTAAGCTTTGCTAACAAAATACAAAAGGCTGCTTTAGGGCAGCCTTTTTTTTGATCTAAATTTAGCGCCTAAGCAAGAATGCATGAGTTGCATTACTAAGCTTGATCGCAATAAGGGTAAGATTTATGTCTTGGCTGGTGTAATTCTATCACCAGCTCTCACAACATTTGAGCGCCCCTTTGTATTCACCTTAAAGCCTTCATTCGCTTCAATTAAATCGTACAGATATTCAACAGCCGGCACTGCCTTTGCTTTTGGTGGTTTTACACCCACTGAATCTGCCATGGCTTGTGTGAAGTGATTACAGTTTTGTGCAAAGAGCATGTAAACTGGTTTATTCTTTTTGATTTGCTTTAGAGACTTTAACATTCTCTCAAATCTTTGAGCGCTTAAAGATACTCTGTAAGAAGATTCTGGACGTAAAACGCAATCATCGCCATAGGGGGTTAAAACGCCCGGTACAGGAATTGCAGCTGCTAAGCCAGCGCCTGCATAGCCGCCAAGTGGGGCTAACATTGCCATGCGTTCTGTTAAGGCTTCGCCATTTCCATCGAGTTTGCCATA
>JBGCEA010000279.1:0-2895 GCA_045105915.1 Nitratireductor sp. | reverse complement strand
ACGCAAGGCATGGTTGTGCATGAAACCTACAAATCTAAAGAAGGCTGGGTAACACCTGCTGAAATTAAGATTGAAGATAATGACGGCAACCGCACCGCCAAGCTCATCGAAAGCGATGAAGTTGTTGAGATTGGCAGCATTGAAAAAATGTCAAAATCAAAAAAGAACGTGGTCGATCCTGATGACATCATTGAAAGCTATGGCGCAGATACAGCTAGATTCTTCATGTTGTCCGATTCGCCGCCAGAGCGCGATGTAATTTGGACAGAATCTGGCGTTGAAGGCACGCACCGTTTTGTACAACGTGTTTGGCGCCTACTTTCAGAATCTGCAAGCGCATTAGAAAAAGCTGAAGCAATTGTGGGCCAAGATGGTAAAGCGCTAGAAGTTTCAAAAGCTGCACACAAAACTGTAAAAGCAGTTGGCGAAGACTTAGACAAATTAGCTTTCAACAAATCTGTAGCAAGATTGTATGAATTGCTAAATACGCTCGCTAACCCACTAACCCAAATTGGGCAAGAAAAAGCAGACCAAGCGCTAACAAATGCCACAAAAGAAGCAGTTGAGAAATTTATCTTGATGTTTGCTCCAATGATGCCACATTTAGCTGAAGAATGCTGGAAGCTAATTGGTAATTCGCAAATGGTGGCAACTGTTGATTGGCCAACCTTTAATACCGATCTTGTGACAGAAAATGACCTTGTTATGCCTGTTCAAGTAAATGGTAAAAAGCGTGGTGATCTATCAATCAGTGTTGATGCCAGCAAAGAAGAGATTATTGCTGCAACATTAGCCTTAGATGTGGTAGTGAAACAGCTAGATGGCAATGAACCTAAAAAGGTTATTGTTGTGCCAAAACGTATTGTAAATGTTGTAATATAGAAAGAATGGTTGGAACTATGAGAGTGTCGATTTCAAATTTTAAAAGATTTGCCGCCCTAACTACGCTTTGCCTAACTGCATCGCTTACGTTTTCTGCATGCCAACCGCTTTATTCTACAGATGGTCAAACTTTAAGTTCATCCAGCGCAGCACTTTCATCAGTTTCTGTGGCGCCAGTTAAAACACGCCAAGGCCAGCAAGTACGAAACCATTTGATATTCTTACTAAATGGCGGCGCTTATTCTGGCCAAAGTGCTTATGAGCTAACCCTTAGAGTAAATTCTTCTCAAAAGAGACTGGCTTCAAGGTTAGATGCAACCGGCAAAACAGCGGGCCAGGTTACAACCACTGTTAGCTACGAATTATACGACAATGCTAAAAATGAAATAACACACCATGGAACACGTTCTGCAACTGCAACATTCGATCAAACATCACAAAGTTTTGCAAATGAGCGTGCAGTAATAGATGCAGAAAACAGATCTGCAAAAGCTGTGGCTGAAAGAATTCGTCTTGCTATAGCATCAGACCTAAGCGCCAATTAATTTAAATGAGCACTAAAAAAGCACATGAAGTTGAGCAGTACTTAAAAAGACCTGACAAAAACTTTCGTGTTATTTTATTATACGGGCCAGACAGTGGCCTGGTGAATGAACGTGCAGATTTTTTAGCAAAACAAACAGGTGTCGATCTTAAAGATCCGTTTTCAACTATCCGACTAAATTCAGATGATGTTGCGCAAGATAAATCTCGCCTAGTTGATGAAGCCTTTACAGTTGGCATGTTTGGCGGCGAGCGAGTAATTCGCGTAAGTGGCACAACCCAAAGAAATTTGGGCGATGCTGTGAAACCCGTTTTGGGCCAAACCCTGACTGATTGTTGGATTATTATTGAAGCCGGCGACTTGAAAAAGACAGCTGGCCTTCGAACAGCCGTTGAAAAATCTAAAACCGCTATGGCACTGCCTTGCTATCAAGATGATGCAAGAGCATTAGAACAACTCATACGCGAAGAAATAACAGACAAACAAATTTCTATTTCTGCAGAAGCTGTTTCATTACTAAAACCTATGCTTGGCGGCGACAGAATGGCCAGCCGCAATGAACTGCAAAAACTAGCACTCTATTGCCAAGACAAGGGCAAGGTAGAGCAAGAAGACATTCGAGAAATTTTAAGTGATGCATCTTTGCTAGACACAAGCGATTTAATAGACGCTGTGGCGACAGGAAATTTAAAAAACTTCGAAGAAACCTTAGGCAGGATTTTAAACTCTGGTGTTTCACCAGATATGCTCTTGATCTTTACATTACGTCATTTTCAAATCTTGCATGAAATGCGCTCTAAAATGACAAGAGACAGAACCCCTGCATCTGATTTAATCAAATATGCTAGGCCGCCAATTCACTATTCTAGAAGAACATTAATTTCTTCTGCATTAGCAAAGTGGAATGAAAATGGTTTGGTTCTGGCAATGAAGCGCCTAGACAACGCATCTTTTGAAGCAAGAGCAAATCCGCTCCTTAGCCAATCGATAGCTGGAACAAATTTGCTAGCGCTAACCGTTCAAGCAAGCAAACGCTAACTTAGTTATCAGATAAGCGCGTACAAACCTCTTCTAGCTGTTCAAGGCTTTTATATTTCACACGTATCTCGCCTTTATTATTTGGCTTATTACGAATATCAATTTTTAAACCCAGCTGATCTTCAATTTGTTGCTCGAGCGCCTTTATATCTGCGCTTTTAAATTCCAGCGTTTTAGTTTCACCAGATTTAGTATTACTAGGCTCTTCTAATTGCTTTTGAACCAACATCTCAATCTGGCGAACAGACAAGCCTTCTTTAATGATGCGCTCTGCAAGTTCATCTGCTGTGGTGCTCGTAATCAAAGCGCGGGCATGACCTGCACTTAACTGACCGCCCGTCACCAAAGTTTGCACCTTTGATGAAAGCTTCAACAAACGCAAAGTGTTGGCAACATGCGAGCGGCTTTTACCAATTGCATTACCAAGATCG
>JBGCEA010000278.1:0-13582 GCA_045105915.1 Nitratireductor sp. | reverse complement strand
AGGAGCGGACTTTCTATGATATTATGGCTAATACAAAATTATTTGTATTTTGTGTTGCTTTATAATTTTCATTTTAGGTACATATCCACTGGACTGTTTGGCTAAAGCAAGCATGTATGTCTCAAGTTAAACGCTAGAGACAAGAGCATGAAGCCGATCACAACAGCTAGAACCGCTAAGTCAAACTTAGATCAAAATACCAATCTTGCAATCGATCAGTGTGTGAGTTTAAACCGAGAAGAACTAATCGCGCTTTGGGTAAAACAATATAAACGCCCACCACCAAAAGGGATTAAACGTGGCTTGCTAGAGCGATCTGCGGGGTACAATCTTCAGGCTCGTAAGCAGGGTAAGCTGAGGAGCAAAACTCAAAAAGCACTTCTAGCAATCGCTTTGAATAATAGAGTTGAACAAGACGTCCTCCCCTCACCCAAGATTACTGTAAAAGCTGGCACAAAATTAGTGCGTGAGTGGCAAGGAAGAACATATACGGTTCATGTGATCGAGAATGGCTTTGTATTGAATGAGGTGAGATACAAATCACTTTCTGCGATTGCTAAAGTCATCACCGGTGCAAAATGGTCTGGTCCAAGGTTCTTTGGAATTAGGTCATGAATGTGGTTGTTGAAAGTGGTTCAACAACACGCGGCAAACAAATAGCCCCCCGCCTTCGATGTGCAATTTATACTCGCAAATCTACAGAAGAAGGATTGGATCAAGACTTCAATTCATTGGATGCACAGCGTGAAGCATGTGAAGCCTATGTAACTTCTCAATCAAGCCTTGGGTGGCGGTTATCTTCTAAACACTATGATGATGGTGGTATCTCTGGTGGCACAATGGAGCGCCCTGCCCTTAAGCAGCTTCTAGAAGATGTTAAAGCAGGCCATGTTGATATCATAGTCGTTTATAAGATTGATCGTCTCACACGTTCTCTTATGGACTTTGCGAAAATGGTTGATCTGTTTGACGACAAAGGCATCTCATTTGTATCAGTCACACAGCAATTTAACACCACAACTTCCATGGGAAGATTAACGCTTAATGTGCTTTTATCCTTTGCCCAATTTGAACGTGAAGTTACCGCTGAACGCATACGAGACAAGATTGCAGCATCCAAAAAGAAAGGCATGTGGATGGGCGGTGTTGTGCCACTTGGATATCAAGTTGAAGACAAAAAATTATTTATAAACAAGGAGGAAGCAAAAACGGTTGAATCACTTTATCTTAGATATTTAGAACTAGGCTCAGTTACCGAATTATCAAAAGAGGCATTGACCAATGGTTTAGTGGGTAGAAGTTTACTTTCTAAAAATAATACACCCCGCAAAACCAACCCATTTGGTCGCGGTAATCTTTATCACCTACTTTCCAATCCTATCTATTTAGGAAAGGTCAAACATCACGATCAAATCTATGATGGACAGCATGAAGCAATTATCGAGGTGAGTATATGGGATGCAGTACAACAAAAGCTAAAAGCGAATGCCTCAAACCGCTTGAGCACAACTAACGCAACATCACCCAACTTGTTTACCGGTCTTCTACATGATGAAGCTGGAGAGTCATTATCTCCAACCCATACAAACAAGAAAGGCAAACGCTATTTTTATTATGTCTCGAAGACATCGGCTAACCACAATGTAAAAGACGTACTCGTAAAAAACAAATCGACAAACGAAAAAACCACATGGCGATTATCTGCACCTTATTTAGACAAGACAGTGCTTCAAATTCTTAAGAGCCATCTGCAAAGTCCTCTAAAACTATCTAAGCTGATAAACTTCGATGGCATGTCAGTGGATAATCAAACTGCAATAATTGAAGCCGCTAAATCACTGGTGATAAAACTAACTAATTCGCAGATCACAAAGCAAAAAGAAATCCTGCAATCAATTATAGATCGAGTAGTACTCACCCAAACTCAAATCATCATTCACATTAAAGCCGGTGCAATATTCCAGAGCAAGCCAGCCAAACAAAATGAAGACCAAATTCAAGAACCCAACATAAAAACTATTCAATGCGCTCACCAACTTAAAAAACGTGGTGTAGAAGCAAAGCTAATTCTAGTCTCTGACGATCAATCAATCCGCAATCCAGATAAAAATCTCATCATGCTAATTGCCAAAGCAAATCTTTGGCTTACGCAATTATCAGATGGATCAGCTAACACAATCACAGAACTCGCCAAACAGCTAAACGAAGACAGAAACGAAATTAGTAGATTCCTACCCCTAGCATTCTTAAGTCCCAAGATTACGCAAGCAATACTTCATGGCGCCCAGCCTATCAATCTCACCTCAGAACGCTTACGTAGAATAACTAATCTGCCAATGGACTGGGATGAGCAAAGCCGAATACTTGGTTTTACAGACTAAAAGCCACCTCATAAATCTCACTAGATTATAGCATGCATGGTCAAAGCAACATAAAAACATAATGAGTTTCCATGGCATCTCACATTCTTTACTTCAGAATTCACATGAATGATTAAGCCCAAACGTCTGGTGGCCAAAAAAGCCCAACAGAGACGTTTGCTGATTATCGCCAAATATCACACGAAATACGCGTCTCTCCACCACACGATACGCGCAAGAATGGCGCTAAGTCCCCGTTAGTACGGACACTTTTCTATGCGCCATGCTGACGCCCTAAATGTATAAAACTGAATGGTGGGCCCGGAGGGACTCGAACCCCCGACCAGACCGTTATGAGCGGTCGGCTCTAACCAACTGAGCTACAGGCCCTAAATCTGATAAAGTTTGTATCAGACCGGCATCCAACTACCCTTTTTAACACCGCTTAACAAGTCTTGTTTGCAGGCTTTTTACTTGAAAACTGTTTTTTTTCACTTTGCCCAAACATTGCCCATATTAAAAGCTATTGCCCCTCACACAATGCAAAAGCTAATGCTATATTTAATATAACATTCGCAATTGCGACGATAAGACTAGAAGATACGACAAACGAATTTACTGCCAAATATACTGAAAGGCTATTTATGAAAAAAGTTCTGACAAATTGCGCGATGGCAATCATGCTCGCAGCGCCACTAAGTTTGCAATTATCACCAATTGCAATTGCACATGAGAAAAGCGAGCAACCAGCAACCATTCAAGTATCAGGCACAGCAAAAGCAAATGTAGCGCCAGACATGGCAATCATGCGCCTTGGTGTTTTGCGCGAAGCAAAAACAGCCAGAGCGGCCCTTAACGCCAACAACAAAGCCATGGCAGAAGTTTTAGCCTCTATGAAAGACGCTGGCATTGAAGAGCGTGATTTACAAACTTCGAACTTTTATATTCAACCGCGCTATGTGCACCACCGCCCTAAAAAAGGCGAAGCCCAAAAACCACCACGCATTGTGGGCTACACCGTTTCAAATGATCTGACCGTTAGAGTAAGAGATCTAACAAAAGTGGGTGAAGTGCTAGACAAAAGCGTGACCCTTGGCGTGAACAATGGCGGCAACATTCAGTTCGCTACAGACGACCCATCAGCTGCCATTGATAAAGCTCGCGAAAACGCGATGAAAAACGCCTTGAAAAAAGCAGAGATCTTAACAAGCGCAGCAAACGTTGAGCTTGGTGATGTCATCACCATCAACGAAAACCATTCACGCCCTCGCCCTGTGCAAATGGCAAGAGGTAAATTTATGGCAGAAGCATCTATGGCAGATCAGGTACCAATTGCAGCTGGCGAAAACAGCTACAGCGTAACTGTAAATGTGCAATGGCAAATTAAACAATAACTTTAAGCCGTAAAATTACTGATTAGTTACAATAGTTTAAGTAAATAAATTGAATCAAAAAAAGAGCGCCACAAAGGCGCTCTTTTTACTTTGTGATAGAATAATAACTCAATTATCTGCCATTATGGCGGTTATGTCTTTTGTTATGGTAGTGGTGTTGTTGCGTGCGAAACATTGGCGTGCGATCTACCCAAGCCACTTCGCAATTGCGGCTCTTTTTATAAAATGCCACTTTTACTCTGTGCTGGCGCTTGCGGCCTTCAATCACTATCAATCGTTTACCAACTCTTTTTACATGCGCGTTACGCACGCCAAAATGTGAAACCTTACGAACAGCTTTACCAGGCTTACAGCCTTTAAAATGACGACGGTGTGGTTTTGAATAATGACCTTTTGAATGTGAACGATGTAAATTTACATGCCCTTGAGAGCCATTAATTGTGATTGAAAAATTACCTGCATTTGCGTTTGCTGGCGTAAAAATAGAAACAGCAGACATTACAATTGCTGCACATACACTGGTTGGAATAATTTTCTTGAACATAATGCTTCTCCTAAATTTTATAGTGAAGACCGTGTTCGTTTTTAAATATTGGCTTCACCTTGAAACCAATTTGGCACATGCTGGCTGAACCAACTTAGAACCTACTGTTCATTTTCAGTTCATTTTCAGTTCATTTTCAGTTCAAACTATGGGCGGCGATTATAACTTTATTTTTGCGAAGGCTCAGTACTTGGACGCCAAATTTTTGCAATGAACCTAGTAATCGGTAAATCGAAAAGATAATGCGTTAAATACCCAACACTAAGTGAGGCTAAAATTACAACCATTGAATAACCAACGATCAAATTATAAGGCGACAACACTTCTACCAAATCCATTTTTTTGACAATCAATGCCGTTATACCAATCACAAATGGGTGCGTGAGATAAGTTGCATAAGATGTTTCGCCAATCTCGATCCAGCCTCTTGATACGGTTGCTTGATCGTGAGAGCGGGTTAAAACGGCCCAGCAAACAAACATGGCTGCAGGAATGCCATAATAAAAATGCCTCGAGCGCGCTAGCTCCTCACCAAAACCTGGCAAGGCTGCCAAAATACTAAAGGCGATAAACAAATTCATCCATCCAATAACTTTTGGAATGCGAAAGCCTCTTAAATAAAGATAGCCCAAAACGACCCCAATACTAAACTCGATGATGATTGGATGGCCAATAAAAGCCCATAGGGTGGATGAGCTTCCAATTATATAGCTAGAGCCCCAAAAGACAAAAGGCGCTGCCACGATAAGAATTAAGCCAACTGAACGCTTAAACAGCAGACCTACAGCAAAAATAGCATAAAAGAACATCTCATATTGCAAAGACCAGCCTATGCCCAATACTGGCCTAATTAAGCCATCGCCCTCTCTCGCATAAGGAATAAAGAAAAATGAACAAAACCATTGCCAAACATCAGAGGTGGCGGTTCGAATGGATGCAGGAAAAATCATCACTGCGACTATCATCAAACATGTAACTGTCCAATATAAAGGCACAATGCGAATGATACGCCGACGAATAAAAGACCAAGCTTGGCCTTTTTCGCCAAAATAGCCTTGGGTCGTGTAGATCATGATAAAACCTGAAATCACGAAAAACAGATCAACCCCAAAGTCGCCAGGGAACAACTTATCATCAATGCTAACTTGAGAGTTTATAAGAAGGTTTTTGAGCTCATACGCAATATGAGAGATCATAACAGCAAGAACAGCCAATGCTCTTAGCAATTGAATCGAAAGTAATTTCTGTTCAACAACAGGTTTCAATTTATTTTCTGCTCAGCTAAGCAGCTCCCCAATGAGCTAGTCTACTAGTATTACTCTTAAAACTATTAGCGATAGAGACAAGTTACAAATCTGTAACATTTATTAATACTCACAAAAAATCCTTATATTTTAAGTTCAAAACAAAGGTTTGAGTTCAACTTATATACGCAACAATTTGGCGCTCATGACGCGCATCGCGGTGCTCAAACAAATATATGCCCTGCCATGTGCCAAGCACCAACTGCCCATCTATAATAGGTATAGACAGGCTAACTTGGTTTAGCGCCGCCTTAATATGCGCTGGCATATCGTCTGGTCCTTCATAAGTGTGCGTTAAATAAGCCATGCTAGGATCTGTCGTTGGCGGTACCAATCTAAGAAAAAACGCCTTTAAATCGGTTTTCACTTCAGGGTCGGCATTTTCTTGGATAATGAGAGAAGCCGATGTATGACGCACAAATAGGGTAAGCAACCCCGTGCCAATTTTTTGCGAGCGCACAAACGCATTCACTTCATTTGTAAATTCGTAAAGCCCTTGACTTGAAGTCGATATCGTAAAGAGTGTGTTCATAGATTATCTCAGATCGGAGCCCATAATGAAGAACATTATTAAAACCATGCTCGTTTTGTTGTTTACAGCATCGCTTAGCACATTCGCAACGGCAAATAGTTCTGGTGGATATTCTGAATGGATTAAAGCAAAAAGAATTAAAACCATCGGCAAAAAACTCAAACGCGAAAACCTAATACCTTTCGATATTCAGTGCAAACGCGCGCCAGGTGGCAAAGTTTGGTATAACACCTTATTTAGAGTGCGTATGGTGCCACAATCAAAAACAAAAATCACCACATGGCGCATGAGAATTTCCAAGGAGTACGAAACCAACGGAAAAAGACCGCAAAGTAAGTTTAGCCAAATAGCCTATCGCCCTGCTCATCAATCATTTGCTTGGCTTTGCGCAACGTAATTTCATTTGCTTCTTCTACGCTACCAACAGTATCTGCGCGAATGAGTTTATGTTCTTTAAGCGTCTCTCCCACCTGTTTGGTAATAACACCACAAATGCGATATTGTGAGCCCTCTTTGATGGGCGTTAAAGCAATAGAATAATCTTTATACTCGCTTGTAGCTGCCGCCTTGGCTGCTTCTTTTGAACCGCCACCAAATAGTTTTTTCAAAAAAGACATAATCACTCCAAAATATTAAGCACAACTGCCAAATCTATTACTATCTTCCAAGCAATTTTACGACCCGTAATATTGTTCATTTACATGATATCAACATGTCGAATTTTACTCCATTTTCACTAAAAGCTTTTTAGTGTCTTCATCAAATGGGAAAAAGAGTTCTAAGATATATTCAGATAAAGCTAATTCTTCGGCTGTTCCAAATTGGGCGATGGTAGAAAATAAGCTTAACTTTTGCCCACCAAGATTAAACTTCATAGGCAAAACAGGGCTAAAGGCGCGCTCATCATTGGAAAAATTGTCTAATTTGCCATCGTCCAATACTTGAATTGCCTTATGTAATATTTCATCTCCCCCCAAATGATCATTTTCCATTCGCAAGCGTGCCAGCAAAAACGGATGAATTTGAGACCAATTATCAATGGCATTTCTAACCCCATTAGGGTCTAAAATTGCCTCCAGCATACTATCTCCGACCTGCATTCCAAATGCATTTATAAGAGTACGCGCGCATTTATTTGCATCCAATACCTTCCAATGTCGGTCTAAGATCATGGCAGGATAAGGTGAGTGCTGCTCCATGGTCCAAGAAATTGCTTCTCGTACTGGCCGCATTTCTTCATCAGATAGTTTGCGTTTTTTAAATTGGGTAGAAAACCCCGCCGCCGATAGCAACAGATTTCTGTCGGTAAAAGGTATTTTTAAAACATCGGCCAAATGCAATACCATTGATCTACTTGGCTTTGCTCTTTGGGTTTCTAGAAAAGAAATATGGCGAGCAGAAACATTCGCCTCAAGCCCCAATTCAAGTTGACTAAGTCGCCTCACATTTCGCCACTTTTTTAACAAATCACCAAACATCACATCACCTCTCATCACACACAATAGCCACTTTATGAAAGAGATACACTTACCTTCAAGGTAATTGTTTTCAATTTTTATGTCTGCTTTCAATGCATAACCGACATTAAAAACTAACTTGGAAAAACCATGAACTTAAAATCTATTTCGTTTCAACTAAAATTCGCATCATCCATCATAATTGCTTTTGGCGCGATGTGCTTACTCGCCATTTTTGTAAAAACCCAATATCCATTAATTTTAACCGCGGACATTATCTTTTGGCCGCCAGGCAATCCTTCCGATGTGATGATCAGCAAAGAAGCAATTCTATTATCGACCATTTTAGGAGGCGTGATGATTGCTTGGGGGATGATGTTTTGGATGATAACCGAAAAACTATTACCAAAAGACCCAGCCCTTGCAAAAAGCCTAATGTTAAATTCTGCTCTTATATGGTTTGTTTTCGATTCACTTGGTTCTTTATTTGGTCCAGCTCCAATGAATGCCTTATTTAATATTGGGTTTTTATTGCCCATCATCATTCCATTATTGCAAATTCGAAATGATCGAAAATTCCAATAAAAAATGACTCATACGTAAATTGTATTTTGGCAATTATTCAAACGTTGAATGCATATAATTTGACTCATACGTAAACTGAAAATCGTATTTTATAAATTCAGCGCAAAAAAAAGGCCGCTCTAATAGCGGCCTTTTGAATTTTATCGTTTGTGTTTAGCTATCACATTTAGCTGTCTAAGAATGAACGTAGCTTACGGCTACGGCTTGGGTGCTTAAGCTTGCGAAGTGCTTTCGCTTCAATCTGACGAATACGCTCACGCGTCACGCTAAATTGCTGTCCAACTTCTTCCAAAGTGTGGTCAGTATTCATACCAATACCAAAACGCATACGAAGAACACGTTCTTCACGCGGTGTAAGAGACGCTAGAACGCGTGTTGTTGTTTCACGCAAATTCGCCTGAATGGCCGCATCAATTGGCAGCAGCGCATTTTTATCTTCAATGAAATCACCAAGATGCGAATCCTCTTCATCACCAATAGGTGTTTCAAGTGAGATCGGCTCTTTTGCAATTTTTAGAACCTTACGCACTTTTTCCAAAGGCATTGCCAGCTTTTCAGACAATTCTTCAGGCGTTGGCTCGCGGCCAATTTCATGAAGCATCTGACGGCTTGTTCTAACAATCTTATTAATTGTCTCAATCATATGAACCGGAATACGGATCGTTCTCGCCTGATCGGCAATCGAGCGCGTAATCGCTTGGCGAATCCACCAAGTCGCATAAGTTGAGAATTTATAACCACGGCGATATTCAAATTTATCAACCGCTTTCATAAGGCCAATATTGCCCTCTTGAATAAGATCAAGGAACTGCAAGCCACGGTTTGTGTATTTCTTAGCAATAGAAATAACCAAACGTAGATTTGCCTCTACCATTTCTTTTTTCGCTTGGCGGGCTTCGCGCTCACCTTTTTGCACTTTGTGTACAATGCGTCTAAAGGCTTGTGGCTCTAGGCCAGTTTCAGCGGCAAGCGTTTGAATTTCACCACGAATTTCTTTAATCGTTTTGCCTTCATGCCTGTTATAATCTTTCCAACCTTTACCAGAAAGATTTGAAATTCTACGAAGCCAATTTGGATCCAATTCAGAGCCATAATGCTCTTTCAAAAAATCTTCACGAGAAACGCCGTGGCTTTCAGCCAAACGCAGCAATTTACCTTCAAGACTAATCAAGTTTTTATTAATCGCATAAAGCTGCTCAACCAGCGCATCAATGCGGCTTTGGTTAAGTGAAAGCGATTTAACAGAAGACACAATAATGTCTGTCAGCTCTTTATATCTGCGCTCTTGTGCTGGCGATAGGCTCTTATTATCAAGTGCTTTTTCAACAAGCTGATCTTGCAAACGGCGTAGTTTTTTATACGTGTCAGCAATTGTGTCAAAGGTTTCTAAAACCTGTGGCTTAAGCTCTGCTTCCATTGCAGCAAGCGACAAAGCATTTTCATCTTCATCTTCATCGTCTTCGCTTTCATTGGTGGCATCACTACCATCTGCAGCGCCTTCGCCAGTCTCTAGCGCGCGCTTCTTTTGTTCTTCTTGCTCTTTCAAAATTGCAGCGCCAGCATGGGGTGCTGGAACAGCCGGCGCAACCTTTGCCTCCGGGCCAGCATATGTGGCCTCAAGATCAATAATATCGCGCAGCAAAATATTGCCTTCATTCAGCTCATCACGCCAAATAATAATCGCCTGGAATGAAAGCGGACTTTCACAAAGACCCGCGATCATTGTTTCGCGGCCAGCCTCAATGCGTTTTGCTATCGCAATTTCGCCTTCGCGAGACAATAACTCAACCGTACCCATTTCGCGCAAATACATGCGCACAGGATCATCGGTTCTATCAGCTGGTTCTTTTTTCTTTGTGGTTGCAACAGCGCTACCAGTAGAAGTTGCTACATCTGTGCTTTCAACTTCTTCTTCGTCTTCTTCAACAACGTTTATGCCCATATCTGAAAGCATTGCCATTGTGTCTTCAATTTGTTCAGAAGTAACTTCATCAGCTGGCATAACAGCATTCAGCTCATCCACCGTCACATAGCCGCGCTTCTTAGCGGCTTTAATCATTTTCTTTACAGAATTTTTGCTAAGATCAAGAACCGTACCTTCTTGTGCTTCAGCTTCTTCTTTACCCTCAGCTGCTTTTGCTTTCACAGCTTTAGCGCTCTTTGGAGCTGCTTTTGTGGCTTTAGTTGTTTTTGCTTTTTTAGGCGATTTTGTATCGGTTGCCATAAAGAGTTACTTTCCCGTCAATACTGTTCTAGCTAATATAATGCGTCTTCTCAAAAAATCACGCATTAGAGCCAAAATTGAATCTTATTCCTTAAATCGAGCAAATGGCTAAATTCAAAAAACAACATATTTTTTATCAGCTTAAACATACGAATCGAATCATTTAAAACTGATCTTAATCCATAGCTACACGCCAATAGGTTAACTGCAGCTTAAGCCGTTGTAAAAATTAGTTTTTAAGGCAAAACTTTCAAAATATATAGGGATTGTAATTTCAATAATTACCCACAAGATACTTAAAGAGCCAGTCTTTGTACTAATTTCCCTATAATTATACTCCTCTGATTCACTTTTATGGATAAAACGTCAAGAAAAAAATGCATTTTCAGGCCAAAAACAGCTGAAAATCACATATTTCATGGAATTTATACTGCGATATAGAAAAATAGACGTTTTTGCCTAAAAGCCTTTAGCTGGGCGACCAGATGCAATGCCAAACCCGTCAATAAGAGCTTCTGTGCCCTCTTCTTCATGAATTTCAGCTTTTATTTGCAAAAGCCTTTCGAAGTTTTCTTCAGTACTTTCGCTCTCTAGCGTGCGTTCAGCCTCTTCTAATTCTTTTTGCAAAGTAAAACGCTTAATATGAATCTTATACGCTTGCAGCCAACCATCGATCGCATCTTCAAAACCAGATTGAACACCAGCTTGCCAAACACCAGAATGGCGCAATTGTTCATCCATACGCGTTAAAATATCGCCGCACTCTAACGCGTTCAAAGCTTCCATTAGATTTTGCGCGTTTAAAGGCTCGCTCTCTTGTGGGTGCATTGCATGCGTATCAACAATGCTTTGGCGCAACTTTTCTGCTCCCACAGATTGCAACGGCATAAGAGAAAACTCTTCAAAGTAACGCGTCAAAATAGCTGGGTGATTTACGATACTCATAACAAGCATGGATTCGCGCATAGGAAAACGAGCAACGCCCTTTTTCATAGCGGGTGAATTTAGCAAATTAGGACTGGCAGTTACGCGCCCTTTTGCGCTTTGGCTGCCTCGCCCACCATCAAAGCCATTCTTGCCCTGCTGCCATTGGTTCGCACGCTGATTATTACGATTATCTCTATTACCAGCGTTATTGTTTGAGCCGCCATAATTATTGTTGCGCTGCTGCGAACCAGAGCCAAACAAATTTGCCAAACGATCTCGCATGTTCTGATCATAGTGGCGTTTAACGGCTTCATCTTTTATGAGGTTTACAACAGATCGAACTTTAGCTTCCAGCTCTGCGCGTTGTTCAGGCGTTTCATAAATGCCTTTAATTGTCTCTCTATTCCAAATCATATCAACGAGCGGCAGAGATGCATCTAATACGCCCTTCATGGCTTGGGGCCCCTCTTGGCGAAGCAGATCATCGGGGTCTAATCCCTCAGGCAACATGGCAAACTTAACAGAGCGCACAGCCTGCAAGCCCGGCAAAACCATATCAATAGCCCTATAAGCAGCTTTTAAGCCTGCATTATCGCCATCAAAACATAATATAGGCTCTGAGTGCATACGCCACAAAAGCGCCATCTGGCGCTCTGTTAAAGCGGTTCCAAGCGGCGCAACGCAGTTTTCAAAGCCACCTGCATGCATGGCTATTACATCCATATAGCCTTCGGTCGCGATTACTTGCTTTTTATCATACGAAGTTTTGCGCGCTTTTAAAAAGTTATACAGCACATTTGATTTGTGAAAGAGCTCAGTCTCAGGTGAGTTTAAATACTTAGCCAAGGCATCTGCATTTAACGCGCGTCCACCAAAAGCGATTGTTCGACCACGCGAATCTGGAATTGGAAACATGATACGATTGCGAAAACGATCATATGAAACCGCAATATCTGGCCCATGTATCAATAAGCCAGTAGCTATCATTTGTTCTTGGCTGATGTCTTTTGAGGCCAAAAACTCTTTTAAAGCATTTCGGCTTTCTGGCGCAAAGCCAATATCAAACTCAGCCTGCACTGCGCTTGATAGCCCTCGATCGCGCAAATATGCGCGCGCACTTGCGCCCACAGGCGCTTGTAACTGACTTTTGAAAAAGTCTGTCGCCAATTGCATAACATCAAACAGAGTTGCACGTTTCTTTTCCAACTCTTGTTCGCGCTTATCCATAACAGGCATTGCAAGGCCAGCTTGGTCTGCAAGTCGCTCAACCGCTTCTGGAAAGCTTAAACCTTCCAACTCAACCAAAAATCTAAAATGATCACCGCTCACACCGCAGCCAAAACAGTGATATCTGCCTTTACGATCTTCACAGTGAAAGCTTGGTGTTTTTTCGCCATGAAACGGACAACACGCCCAATAGTCACCACGTGCTTGATTGGTTTTTTTCTTATCAAAAGACACGCGAGAGCCAATAACTTCCGAAATTGGAAGCCTGTCTCTTATTTCATCCAAAAATGTGTCTGAAAAACGCATGTAAAATCAATCTGTTGTGTGTTTTTTTGGATCAGCTTTAAGCCAATCTTTGTAAACATCATAAACATAAATTATAAAAAAATCAGCTAGTTAAATTATGATTGTGCAACTTTAAAGGGCAGCTCAATGAAGCAAAGTCTAAAAGACCAATATAGCGCATTGCCTTAAGAAGGTTAAAAGCACCAAATTTAAACGAAACAGACCATAAAAGTGAACAGATGAAGCTTCATTTGACACAAGACAGTCTGCAAAATTACTTTTAGCGCCCTTTCGTCATTATTTGGCCCTTCTGCATTTTGCGTGTCAAAAAATATATAACACAATCTTAAGTGTATGGTTTTTATAGGTTTTCTATAATAGCTTTTGCCAGCATTCAAATTTAGAATGGATTTAGTAAATAGGTAAACTATATTTAACTAACTTCATTCTTACAGTTGGAAAACATAATTAATGTCGATCGAAGATAACTTAAACGCGCAAAATGAAGAGGAAATTATTGCGCAAATAAGAGAAGCAAAAACCACGCTTCATGCGGTTAAGCTATTGCGACACATTTTAGAGTTCAAACACGCCTCTGTTTATTATTTAAAACAACACACGAAGCCATCACTAATACCCTTTATCAAAACCACTTACCCAAAAAGTTGGATAGTGCGTTACATGTTCAAACAATATGGAGCAAAAGATCCGGTACTCAAACATGTGGCCAGGCATGTAAAACC
>JBGCEA010000277.1:0-2563 GCA_045105915.1 Nitratireductor sp. | reverse complement strand
TCAGTGCTAACAACGCACATCATATCTTGCTTGGCTTGTATGAGCGTATGCACGTCTGCCAATTTATCAGGTTGAAACACCACTATAAGATCTGCTTCATAAGTGGCTAATTGGTCTGCCACCACGCTTCGGCTCATGCCGTTGACCTGAAAGCTAACGCCAGGAAATTCTTTTCTGTATATTGCAATTTCATTTGGCAAGAAATATCTGCTGGCTTCATGGGTGGCGGCAATTTTCACTTTACCAAGGCGTAAACCCGATAAATCTGCAATCCTAGATTTAACGCGTTCAAGATCGGCCATTTGGTTTCTAACATGCTGAATGAATAATTCGCCTGCACTGTTTAGATAAACACCATTTGTGTGCCTTTCAAAAAGCTCAACACCTAACTCATGCTCCATCGCTAAAATACGCCTATTAAGTGCAGAGGGCGTTATGGATAAATCTTGTGCGGCAGAGCGAATAGAGCCCGCTCGCGCAACAGCGTCTAAATATTGCAGGGGTAGTGTGTGTCTCAATGTAATTCCTGTTGCGTTTTATGCGGTGCGTTTTTTGCATCGCATTGTGTCTTTTTTAGCTGCATACATCAACGCTTTTTTTGAATAAGTTTTTATTGTCGTGAAATGGAAGTTTGGATTGAGCAATTTCCTCCCAATTTAATTGTGTTCGTTCGAACTCCATTTCACCCCAATTTTTAAAAGCAACATAATGTAATACATAAAGGGTAAGTCACATGACACGCAAAAAATCTCATCTATTAGCTGCAATTACGGGCTTGGCAATGTCATCGTCTTTAATGGCATCTAGCGCATTCGCTGAAGATACGATCAAAGTAGGCGTGCTTCACTCGCTTTCTGGCACAATGGCTATTTCAGAAACAACACTTAAAGACACTGTTGAGATGCTAATTGAGCAACAAAACGCAAAAGGTGGTTTGCTTGGTAAAAAGCTAGAAGCAGTTGTTGTAGATCCTGCATCTGATTGGCCTTTATTTGCTGAAAAGGCACGTGAGCTTCTGACAGTTTCTAAGGTTGATGCTATCTTTGGTTCATGGACATCGGTTAGCCGTAAATCTGCTCTGCCAGTTCTTGAAGAGCTAAATGGTCTTATGTTTTACCCAGTTCAGTATGAAGGTGAAGAATCTTCAAAGAATGTTTTCTACACTGGTGCAGCGCCAAATCAGCAAGCCATTCCAGCAACTGATTATTACCTAGAAGAACTAGGCGTAGAAAAATTTGCACTACTTGGCACAGACTATGTGTATCCTCGCACAACCAACAAAATTCTTGAGCAATACCTAAAAGACAAAGGCATTGCAGCAGAAGATATTTTTGTAAACTACACACCTTTTGGGCACTCTGATTGGTCTAAAATTGTAGCAGATGTTGTGGCGCTTGGTGCCGATGGCAAAAAAGTAGGTGTTATCTCAACGATTAATGGTGATGCAAATATCGGCTTTTATAAAGAGCTAGCTGCGGCAGGCGTTTCTGCTGACGATATTCCAGTTGTTGCTTTCTCAGTAGGTGAAGAAGAGCTTTCTGGCTTAGACACATCAAACCTAGTTGGCCACCTAGCGGCATGGAATTACTTCCAATCTGCAGAAACAGATGCAAATGCTGAATTCATCAAAACATGGAAAGCACGTATGGGCGAAGAGCGCGTAACGAACGATCCAATGGAAGCGCACTACGTTGGCTTTAACATGTGGGCAAACGCTGTAACTAAAGCGGGTAGCACAGATGTTGATATGGTTCGCACAGCAATGTACGGCCAAAAGTTTCCTAACCTTACAGGCGGCATGGCTGAAATGCTTCCAAACCACCATTTAACCAAACCAGTTCTGATTGGCGAAATTCAAGCTGATGGTCAATTTGATATTATCAGTCAAACTGAACCGGTGGCTGGTGATGCTTGGACAGATTTCTTAGCAGAATCAAAAGTTCTTAAATCAGATTGGAAAGAGTTGAATTGCGGCATGTACAATATTGAAACAAAAACATGCATCCAAACGCTATCTAACTACTAATCAAAGACCTCATAAATCTAAATAGTGAAGTGGGCCAAATTACTTGGTTCACTTTGCTCTTTAAAAAAGAAAAAGTATGTATCAGTTTTTAAGAGTAATTTTTTTTCTAATGCTAAGTAGCTTGGTTTTTGTCGCGCCAGCAAATTCTAAAGCCATAGACCTTCAATCTATATTGCAGCAAAATCATAAGGCAATTGAGAAAGCATCTCGTAAAACGGTTGCTCCAGTGCTTAAAGAACTGTCGCAAAGCGGCTTAGAAAATGTTCAGGTTTTTTTAGAAAACTGGAGACAAAAAAATATATGGATGAGAAAGACCGATGGCCTGTTTTTTTATGTCCAAAACCCAAAAGCTAATCCAATTGAGTTGATTGATCTCTCGACCAATGCGGTTGTGTCTAGCAGTCCAAAAGGTGATCTTAAGCGCTTAAAGCCAAATAGTGGCGTTAGAAGCGTTATTGCTGCAACGCTGGTGCGTTTTCAGCTAACAGATGCAAATCCCCAAAAACGCCAAGCAGCACTAGATGCTATTTCTCGAAA
>JBGCEA010000276.1:0-5005 GCA_045105915.1 Nitratireductor sp. | reverse complement strand
TGGGCACCCAATGCAATCATAGAATTTAAATAGTTTGAAACCGCTATTTTCCAAGCATCGCTGTTTATAAGTTCGCTTGGGAACAAATCTGGCAATTGATAAAATAATTCGCATATTTTATCTGCATTTCCATCGCCCTCTTTATAAGCTCTCATCAAAGCTTCTTCTTGTGGGTCTCTTAATGTGTAAGCGCCTAAATGCGCATGCTCAGCCGCACAAAAATAAATCCAAGACGCGGTTCCCAGTGCAAATGGCTCAATTGAATGGCCTTGGCGCAAGCTATCAACAGCAGCTTCAAAAATACGTTGCGGCATTTTCTGGCTACCATCCATCGCAATTTGATAAGTCTCATGTGCAATATGCGGATTATCAAATCGCTCTATCAAATCAGCGGCGTAAGTTGCAAAATCTATATTCTCAATTGGCGAAAGGGTTTTAGCGGCAGCGCTCATATAGTTTTTAACAATGGACCTTAAAGCGCTATCTTCCATAACATCTCTTACAAATTTATGACCAGACACATATCCAAGATACGCAATAAGAGAGTGCGTACCATTGAGCATGCGCAACTTCATATGTTCATAAGGCGCAACCTCTTTCACAAATATCGTGCCCACATCTTCCCACTTAGGCCTACCATCGCAAAAATTGTCTTCAATCACCCACTGAGAAAACACTTCGCTCTCAACTGGCAGAGTGTCTTTTGCGCCCAGTTGCGCTTCAACTTCTTCTAGTAAGTTTGGCGTTGTGGCGGGTGTTATTCTATCCACCATAGAATTTGGAAATGCGCCATTGCCTTCAATCCATTTGGCTAACTCAGGCTCGTTAATTTGCAAGGCAAAATCAAGAACACCCTTTCGCACTAAATCGCCATTTTGAGGAAGGTTATCACAACATAAAACCGTAAAGGGTTTAAGGCCAAGTGCCTTGCGCATTTTCAAACCTTTTACAATCATTCCAATTATACCAATTGGATTATCAGGGTTTGCAACATCATTCGCAATGCTTGCATGTGTTAAATCTACCTTGCCTTCTTCTCGCAAAATACCATATGCTTTTTCAGTAACACTCATACTCACAATGCGTGTTTGAGCAGAAGAGAGATACTCAAAAATCACATCTTTATTGAGCGTTGCAGCCTCCATTTTTGCGATGCTTTTTATGAGAGATATTATAGGCTCGCCTGTGCCTCTTTGGGTCAGCGAATAAATACCATCTTGCGCGTTCAACGCTTTGGCAATTTTTGTGCTTTGCAAACTCACGCCCAAAATACGCCAATCACCGCCATGCATTTTTAGCGCTGCATGCGTATAAACGGCCATATGGGCACGATGAAACGCACCCACACCAAAATGCACTATCCCCACGCCATTGTTTAAAAAATCGTCAACTGCGCCCTCAATCATACTGTTTTTGGGTTCAAAAGCTTTATTCAACTGCATTAGTGAAGTCCTTTAACTTGAGACAAAGCTTTAGCAACACCTCTAAGTTCTGCAAGGCCCTTCAAGCGCCCAATCGAGGGATAGCCAGGCTGCGCCTTACGATGTAGATCATCTAAAATATCTTGCCCATGGTCTGGCCGCATTGGAATATTCCAATCGCTCCGCCCAGCCGATTTTCGCTTTTTCTCTTCATCAAGTATGGCTCCAATCAAAGCCACCATATCTGTATTACCGTCCAAATGTTCAGTTTCATAAAACGAACACGGGCTTGTTTCAGATTCTAGGGTGACGTTTCTAAGATGCAGAAAATGAACACGATCACCAAGTCTTTGCATCATGCCAACAAGATCATTATCGACATGCGCCCCAAGCGAACCAGAACAAAGCGTAATGCCATTAGCTGGGCTATCCACCGCATTAATCATGTGTTTGTAATCTGCTTCATTCGACATAATTCTAGGCAAACCCAAAAGCGAAAATGGCGGATCATCAGGATGGCAGCACATTCTAATGCCAAGCTTTTGAGCCGTTGGAATAATCTCTTGCAAAAAATCAATTAAGTTTTGGCGCAATCTATTTGCATCAATGCCAGCATAAGTTTCTAGCAACTCTTTAATGTCATCCATTGAAAGGTTTTGGTTTGCGCCTGGCAAGCCTGCAACAATATTATGCGCAAGTTGCTGCTTTTGAGCATCGCACATTTTCATGGCACGCTCTTTAGCGGCTTCTACAATTTCGCGATCAAAACTATCCTGCGCGCCATCACGCTTTAAAACAAACAAATCAAACGCCGCAAAATCGATATAATCAAAACGCATACAGGTCGCGCCATTTGGCAAGCGATAAGCTAAATCAGTGCGTGTCCAATCTAAGATTGGCATAAAATTATAGCACACCACTTCTTGTCCACATGTCGCAAGGTTTTGCAGACTTAACTTGTAGTTCTCAATATGCTCACGCCAATCAAATTGCTGGCGTTTTATTTCTTCAGAAACTGGAAGGCTCTCAACAACATCCCAAGTTAGGTTTGTTGGTTCGCCATATTTGCGTAAAGAAATTTGCGCTTTTCGTTTCTCAATTTCCTCAACACTCCATACCGCACCATTATCAATATGATGTAGCGCACTCACAACGCCAGACGCACCGGCTTGCTCTATGTCTTCTAAAGACACAAGATCATGTTCACCAAACCAGCGCCAAGTCTGTCTCATTTAAATTCCTTAACTATGCTCAAAGTTTGTACGCTCGTTTTGCCAAGCCGTATGCAAGATCAAACGCAATTTGCGCTGCCTCATCTTCTTCTATTAAGTGCTGCGCAACTTGAGAGGCTAAAAAAGAACAATCAACACGCCTTGCAAGATCATGCCTTGCAGGAATTGATGGGAATGCGCGCGTATCATCGTTAAAGCCAGACGTATTATAGTAGCCTGCTGTTTCTGTCGTTTGTTCGCGATAGCGCATCATGCCAGCCGGGCTGTCATAAAACCACCAAGCTGGTCCAAGTTTTAAACTTGGATAAACACCCGCAAGCGGCGCTAATTCTCTAGAATAAGTTGTCTCATCTAGTGTGAACAAAATGAGCGATAGTTTTGGATCCATGCCATATTTATCTAGCAGCGGCTTTAAATTCGAAACATAGTTAGAACTTTGAGGAATATCAAAACCCTTATCGCGCCCAAATTGTGCAAATATATCTGCATTATGATTACGAAATGAGCCAGGATGCAATTGCATAACCAATCCATCGTCAATGCTCATGCCTGCCATTTGCGTTAGCATTTGACCACGAAACAGTTCTTTATCTTGTTGGCTTGCATTGCCCGCCAATACTTTACCAAACAGGCTCTCACATTCTGCATTACTCAAATTTGCAGTAAAGGCACTTGGGTGCCCATGGTCAGTTGCCGTTGCGCCCATTGACTTAAAATACTCGCGGCGCTTTTTATGTGCATTCAAGTAACCTTGCCAAGTAGTCGTGTCTTCACCCGTTTGGCTACCCATAATAGAAAGCTTCTCTAAAAAGCCTTCATGATCAGGATCAACAACACTGTCTGGGCGGTAGGTTGGAATAAGACGTTCATTCCAACTAGAATTTAAAACATCTGCATGATCTTTCAAATCGTCAGTACAAGCATCAGTTGTGGCTAATACCTCGATGTTAAAACGCTCAAATAAAGCTCGTGGCTTAAAGCTATCTTGGGCTAAACACTCTGCAATTTTATCGTATGTTTTATCAGCATTTTCAGCACATAATCGCTCATTAATATCAAACAGCGTTTCTAGCGTATGATCAAACCACAAGCGAACAGGCGTTGAGCGAAACAAATGATAATTACTTGCAAATAAGTGCCAAATTTTTCGTCCGTCACTTTCAGCCACTTGCCCATCAACCATGGGCACGCCCAGCGCCTTTAGCTCTATGCCTTGCGATACCAGCATACGCAAAACATAATGATCTGGTACGATGAGCAATTGCGCAGGGTCTGCAAAATTTTCATTACCCGAAAACCATTCAGGCAAAGTGTGCCCGTGGGGGCAAATAAGCGGTAGGTTTTCCACCTCTTTAAAAAGGCGTGCTGCAATGCCGCGAACATTTGGGTCTGCAGGGAAAATACGATTTGGGTTAAGCATGATCTATTTTCCGTTCATTTTGTTTAGATTTTATAACTTCGCGGAACCAAATAATTAGCCCCGCAACCACCACAACCAATGCCCCAATAATGTTCCAAAAATCACGAACGTGATCAAAAACCAACATGCTCCAAATTGTCATGTAGATGATGAATGTGTAGCCAAATGGCGTGAGCATGCTAGCAGGCGCAAAACCATGCGCGCGTGTTAAAAGTTCGTGCCCCAAAAAGCCAAACACGCCAAGCGATATCATCTGTATCCATTGTATTGGCATCGATGGGCTTTCCCATAAATATACAGCAAATGGCAACAAACACGCTGCCCCAACAAACCCTGCGTAAAACTGCATGGTATCGCTAGCAACAATGCCAGACAGTTTGCGCGTTAAAAGAGAATAAAGCGCAAAACAAAATGCACCAGACAATGACAATATCACCGCCCAATGAAAATCTTCATCGAACGGTCTTATGGCAATTAAAATACCACAAAAACCAATCATAATGGCAGACCAGCGCCAAACGCCCACACGCTCTCCAAGCAAGGGCCACGAGAGAGCGCATATCATTATGGGCGCTGAAAATAAGATTGTAGAGGTAATGGTGAGGGGCAAATATTGCACAGCAATAAAATTTAAGATGGTAGACAGCATAAGCAAGACACCGCGCACAATAACCAAAAACCAATGATCGGTTCCAAAGCGCGAAATGTCCCCACCACCTCGAAAAATCAACACAGTTGAAATCACGAAGTGGCCAATATAACGCATAAAGGCAAGTTGCAGTGCGGGTAGACCCAACAAGACAAGATATTTTGCATTCACATCGATGAATGAAAATATAAAGAATGCAACAAGCATGAATACAATTCCAAGAATGGGTTTGTCTTCATTTGCTCTGGCTGCAAGAATTGCCATTTCGTTTTATCCTTAAATG
>JBGCEA010000275.1:0-13448 GCA_045105915.1 Nitratireductor sp. | reverse complement strand
TTGTCAGGCGTTTGTTGGGACCGCGTTTGCCATCAAGAGCTGCACCAGCAACCTTATACATGTAAGACCAACTTTTTTTGCCTTTTGTTGAAACCCGCAACCGAAGGTTAGGAACGACAGTATCATGAATTTCCAAGCGCTTCTCTAAATCAGGTTTTAGCTTCGCAACGGCAGCTTCAGTGAGTAGTTTTTTCATTTTGGGGTTTCTCTGGGGTTTCCTTTTTTCCGATTATCAATGACACTTCATGAAATCGATTGCGTTGATTTAACCCTGTAACTCATAAAAAGAAAAGTTTTTTTTGACTAAATGAGATTATTTGAAACCCTATGAAATCAGCGACCTCTCCCTTGGTAATGAAGAGGTCGAGGGTTCAATTCCCTCTTGCAGCACCATTTTATATAATTAAATCAATAGCTTGATAGTTTTACTATTTATCAAGAAACTGTATTTTATTTATAGTAACCGCATAGTAACCAAAGGTTTGGGAATTGTGGGGATGCTTTTGTGGATTGCTGCAATGTAACTACCAAAATCATATTTTGGAGTAGTATAACCAATTTCTGATAATGATAAGGAATCCTTCTAGCACATTGAAGTCTTATTCCAACCTATGAGTGTGGTGTCTATATAAGCTCAATCATCTACGCACTATTTATCTGTTTGATTTCTAGGCATATGGAACAGATCATGGATATTGCCTAAGGAAATGTTTTTGCTGGCGCAGATTTCGTAGCAAGAAAATATTAGTTTTACGGGGACCACAAACAGCAGGTTTGCGGACATCAACGCGTGAATCCTCATCACTTCTATCGGCCCATAACTGCCGTTAAACACATATAAAACACCAAATTGATGAGGCATTTAAAAATATCAGATTACATGATGGATGATTGTAGTGAAAAGCGGTGCCGTTTTAAAAGCACCACTTTTATGACTCGGTGAGTACGTATTCAAAAATTGTTGAGATATGCAAGTTTTTGAGCCAACAAATTAATGTGACAATACCTAATCAACAGTCTCGATTGTTGACCGTGCGGTCAGGCATAGTCGTCTGACAAAAGTGACCATATTTTAGAAAGTTATCCATATCGCTGATACTAGCGTCGGTCAGGTCGGCGCTTGTCATGTTTGCGCCTTCAAAAGGTGATGCAATTCTTGCTCCAACAAACTTTGCGCCAGTCAAATTGGTGGAATTGAATTCAAACCCAGATATGTTGGCATAGGAAAAGTCAGCACCGGCCAAGTTGGCCTTGAAAAAATCACCCGCAAAAAGCTGAGTTCGAGAAAAATTTGCGCCACTAGCTTGGAGAGACCGGTACCATCCTGTAATTCTTTGGTCGCTGAAATCTGCACCAGTAACGTCACACTTATCACTTCCGTCATATTGTTCTCCGCATGTGCCGCCATTGGTAACTTTTGCAATGTCGCTTGCGTTTTGGGCGTTGCTTGATGTTGCCATCAGTGATCCCGCGCTAAATAAAACCGCGATTAAACATTTCTTATATGTTGATTTAATGAACATATTTTTTATTCCCAAAATTATTATTATTATCGGGATGACGATACCACCGGCTCGTCTTAAAAGCTACTTAATATAAAACCCCATCGGCATCTAAAAACCCGTCGGGGCAAGTTTACGAGTCTAAGCATAATTTAACAGACTTGTGCTGTACTAACTTCAATCTAAATCATAGCGATTATAATCCGCACGCTAATTTTTGTTGTACAATAATCATACATCTAAGAAATTACTTCACCGCACAAAATATCTCTCTAGCGTTCGTGAGCATATTTTTAGGAACTGCATATTTTGCTCGGTCCGCACTTAATTTCAAAATTGAAATTTAACTTCAAATTCCAGTTATCTCCTAGTAAATGGCCTCTATAAATGCCACTATGGCGTCAAGCATTCCAATGCTGGGTTTGTCAATTAAGATGAGAAAGTGAAGATTATTTCGAACTTTCTACCATATGAAAAAAAATTGTTTGATGGTAGCGTAAGCAGTCATTATTTCACTACTTTGCAACTATCTAAGCGGAGACATGAGCATGAAAAAAATTAACAAAGCCACCAGTTTGAAAACTATTTTAGTACTTTCTTTTGGATGCATATCAGCGACAACCAATGCCGCCTACGCAGATGAAATAAAATGGGATAAATACATGCAATCTGCTGCGGTAGTATCTACTATTGCCACAGCAATTTCGATGGTTGATCCATGCAGTGTTCCACTTGAGTTCACTGAAACTATTGAAAATAACAAAGTGAAACTTTTTGTGAACTGCTTTGGCAATGAAGAAGATGAAGCCACTGCCATCATAGAATTCAATCAGTTTGATGGTGGCCTGCTTATGCCAGGAAAATTTGATTTCGCGGGCTGATTTAAAATCATCAGCAAGCTCATATTTCAAGCTAAGCCTCATATGCATATTAATAGCATAATTAATCTGCGCATTTTACGCGCTTGATGCGTGAATTTGTAACAAGGAAAATCTGGAATGTTAGAGAAATTTAAAAAAGCATTAGACATTATGAAGGCGTGCTGGAAAGTGCTAATGCTTGATAAAGAGCTCCTTGTCTTTCCTCTACTGACAATGACAATATTGGGTCTTTTAATAGCGGGTATTGTTTTTCCATTTTGGCAAATAGGCGAACTACCCGATTTTCTTTTTGCCGAAAATGAATATGGTGAGGAGACATTTAATAATTTTGTATTGGCGGGTTTGAGCTTTGTCTCTTATTTTGTCACTTTCTTTGTCATGATATTCTTTAATTCCGCTCTTATCGCTTGCGTCAAAATTCGCTTTGCAGGTGGTGATCCAACAGTCATGGATGGATTGCGCGCCTCAGGTAAAAGGTTGCCTCAAATTTTTGCTTGGGCGTTTGTGGCATCTAGCGTTGGCTGGGTACTAAGTCAGTTAAAAGACAAAGAGACTGGCAGGCCTTGGAATTTTGTGATTTCATTGATCGGCGCTGGCTGGGCAGTCGCTGCCTATTTTGTTGTGCCTGTTATGGTCTCTGAAAATGTCGGCCCTATCGATGCGCTGAAAAGATCAGTTTCGGTGATTAAGAAAACTTGGGGTGAGGCGCTGGTAGCTGAGGTTGGATTTGGTATTCTTTATTCGATCATTGGTTTAATTTTATTTTTGCTAATCATAGCTACAATGAGCCTGTTCGCCCCTTATCCGCAGATCAGTCTATCCATCGCGGGCATTGGCGTACTTATCCTTTTCCTATCAAGTCTAACTTTTATAACGCTAGGGTCAATTCTAAAAGCAGCATTGTATGTGTATGCAGTTGATGGAAAATTGCCTGATGCCTTTGATAAGGATTTAATCAAAGGGGCTTTTAAGGATAATTAATGAGCTCTTAGGTTTTAAATAGACTCTTTAAATTCTCAATTCTTCAAATCGGCTACGGGCGTGCAAGGAAACATTTTTAGCCAATGGTCACGTGTGGGCAAAGCAACTTCAAAATGGTCTGAATAGTTGCCTAAATCAATTGTTACTATGTCTGAAACTTTTTGCCCATCAATCGTGCACTGTCCATCAAAGTTAACCAACCCTGTACCAGCTGGTGTGTCGTTGGTTAAACCGCAATGAAAATTTGGGCCCGAAATAGAAGCTTTGGCATACGTAATTAGCGAATTTGGTGAACCAGTACATTGGTCATTTTTTGATGAGTACGTTGTGTAAATATCTTCTTCTTCCTCGTCATGCGAATTTAGAAGCGTGCTTGTGATTGACATAGCCCTATCTGCAGCAATGTCGATGGGGCGCAACTCAATAAGGGTTGCGGTTGGTACTGAGTGCTTTATCGCAACATAAAATCCACGAAAACGAATAGTCGGCACGTTTGGCGATGCCGCCTGATAAACGCACGAGACATCGTTAAATGGGAAGCTGATTTTAGAGCCCGGGTAAATGGATAGATTTAGATGATTGTTGTCTTGATCGGGATGAAATGAAAATTCTTGATCATATTTATGAGGCAATGGTCCAAAGACATTTCCTTTGCAATTTTGTCCTTTGGTAAAACTGCGATCAGAACTCGATACAAAATTTAAATCTATATACAAAACGCTATTGTCGTTTAGCGTTTCTAATCGCTCTTCAAATGCCATCAAATTATTCGATGTTTCATCCAATTCCATCACTTCAATATCTTGTGCGATGCTGGTTGAAATACTCGTTAAATTAATTAGTCCAATAAGCGCCAAATGTTTGCTTAGCTTCTTTATATTTAAATTCATGACTAATCCTCAATAGAACACGTAATTCATATTTAAATTCAGATTGCTCCATAATTAAGGCAGATTCTAATGCGATGGTTTTGGAGTAGGCTAAATATAGAGTCTATCCTATCATCATTTCGATTGCTCGCATATGTTATCTATGTAACTATTTAATTATATTCAGTAGTTTCGAAACTGTGAAAAAACAAAACTGTTTTTTTGATGTTTAGACAAAACTGATGTCGATTAAACTACAAGGATAGTTTCATGAATTTACGCTCAGCATTTATTGTTTTCGCTCTCCTCATAACTGGAGTATTGGCAAATTATAATGAGGCTGAGGCGTGTTCATGTATTGCCCCGCCGCGACACGAAATTATCGCGCAAACTGACACGGTATTTATAGGCCGCGTACAAGAGGTTCGCGTTATTGGAAACAAACGCCATGCATGGGTTAAAAAGCTTCGTCAAATAAAGAACGAAACCCAGCTTCCGCAAATCATAGAATTGGTTACAGAGCTGGATGGAGGTTTGTGCGGATATGCTTTTCAAGTTGGTAACGATCGTATTACATTTGGCGCGGATAAATTAGATAATGGTGTTTTATACGTAAACAGTTGTACAATGTATGGATTGTCAAAAACCAACAATAATATCGAACTTGAAAAACCGCAAACTGCGCCTACTCCTCGCCCCATACAAAAACCAAAACAAACTTCAGTTGCAAACCCACTTGCAGAATTTACATCCGCATCTTGTTTAGATCAAAATAAAACAGGCTTTGCCCAATGCGCTGCCATATGCCCCGCGGGACAAGTGGTTTTAAATTGCTCTCATAGTATTGGCAGCCTTAGTACAGGCGATACATGCCAATCAATTGCGCAATTCTTTTCAGGAGGAACAGATGCAAATAGTCAGCCAAATCCTCAACCACATGACCGCTGCACAGTGTCGGCAGTATGTGCAGATGGACGTAAAAGCTTATCGGTTCAAAGCTGGGCAACTTGTTTTAAACGCTAATCAGCTGTTTCTTTAATTATAATATGGAGTTCTCCAATTATGCCAACTTCTCATTTTATGCGCTTTACTTGTAAATTAGCGGTGCCTTTTGCCCTACTTCTTTCTGGTATCGTTTCTGGTTTGTTTGGAGCAACCACAGTTGCCGCTCAAAGCTATGGCGTCAAAGACGCGCGCTATGTTGTTGGCTCTGCCGATAAAAACACATTGGAGTATGTTGTTTGTTTGAAAAATGCCCTTGATCGCCAAGCATCAGGCACTAATTTGCAAGACGCGGTATCGATGGGTGCGAATGCTTGCCACCTGCAAGCACAACGCATTCCAGTGGGTTCGCAATTTCTCAATGCTGAAGATATTCAGCTGAATATTTTAGAGTGCGGATTTAAGCCAGGTGATGCAAGCTCCGATATGGGATGCGATGAAGGCTTACCGCCTTTTGATATAGCAAAGCCAATACCAAATGAACCTGACGAAGTTTTCCTAACGCCACAGATTATAGAGGTTGGCAAATGGGCGGAAGGCCTAACGCATGATGAAATATGGCTATGGGTCGCTGAAAGCGGTCAACGCACGGTAGCGAAGATCGACATTGCCGCCGGAAAAGTCGTTGACCGTTTTAAAGTTGGGCGCCTGCCAGTCGAAATGACTTCATTTAGGCGTGAATTATTCTTCACACTAGTTGCGACTGATAAAATCATTCGCAGGCATGATGAAGCAGGGCCCGGCAAAGTGCTTACTAAGCTTAGTGAATGTCCCGATGGAATGATATCAACTCGGCAAACACTTTGGGTATTAACATTTCCCGATTGTAGTTCTGAAACAAGCCGCATTGTACAAGTGGACGCAATAAATGGCAGCCAGTTACAGTCGCCAGTTTTGGGAGAGTGGGCAACGGATTTAGTTCCTCATCGCAATAAAATTTGGGTAGCTCATGCAAGAGCGGGATTACTAACCATTGTTGATGATTTGTCGTTAAACCCAGAGACAATCAATATTGTCGGCGCATCATTTTGGGCGATTGCCGCTAATGAGAAATCTGTCTACGCAGCTGGTAGAGTTGAAGGAACAGATGATTATGGGTTAATCACAATGATTGATCCCGCAACTAAAAATGAAATTTCACGTACCTATGTCTCACAACATATCACCAAGCTTATTGCAGATGAATCACACATTGTTGCGGTTGGCAGCAAAGGTGGAGTCTGGGTGTTCGATGCGAACAGTCTTTCACTATTGCGCACCATAAAACTAACAATTGGAGAATTTCATCCCAGAGCAGCGATAATTCATGATGGGATGCTGGTGCTTTCCAGCCAGATGCATAGCGGTGAAAACGGAGCTGCTCTCATTCTTCGCGATTGGCGACCAAAGCCAGCCTCTATTAGAAACGTTCCAAAGAGCAATGCTGCTTCGTCAATCGGTAGCGTTGATGAAGATGGCAGAACATTTCTTTTTCATGAGCAGCTTGAAAGCCCATACAGCAATGGATGGAGCGGTATTCGCGTTAGTGGTGACGGGTATGATGATACAGACCTTCATATCCGTAGCGATGGCAAAACTGAGTTTGAAGGAATCGTTCGTATCTATTGCGCAAGCCCATCAGGACATGATTGGAAATTAAGTGCGGATGAGGCGGAATATTCGGTTCCAAAAGATATGCTCACGAACGCTAGAAAAGCCTTTTGCTTGGCTAATTAATTTATCTGCCATTTTCTACGAAGAACATTTCGGAGTAGTTGAGCAGAATTGGTAGCGGCGTTCGCTTGCCATTTGAGAATTCGGTATCCCGATATTTTTTAATTTAGGGTGCATGGATAATTTATAATAAACCAATAAAGGAACACAAAATTGACTTTTTCTTCTAAACTACTTCGCTCGATAAAAGCGAGCATCCCTCTTGCTTTTGTGACACTCGCCAGCGTCCCTGCTCAAGCTCTGGAAATTTCGGGCGATCCGAGGTTTGTCACAAATACACTTAGATTTAACAGTGGTGGAGGTAACTACTTGGGCGACGGTTACTGCAATTTAATCATGGCATACAATCTGGATGGCTACGACGATCCGGAACTGTTGTCAGTGGAAAGTCCAACACAACGTTGGCGCAAGTCACTGAACAATGACGGGCGCGCAATCGTCGTATTACAAAGAATAAGTACCGGCATGCTTATCGGTGTCGAATTTATGATTTATGGCAAATTCTCGGTTGGGCAACAGTTTCGCCTGCCGCCTCAAGCAAAGGACTCTAATCCGGTTGCTACCTCAAACGTGATCCTGACTTTTACCGAAGCTGATATTGCCAAGGGTAATGGCGATTTTAGCAGCAAGTGTGTAGAATAAACTCTACCTATTTACGACTTAGATCATTGGTGGGATTGTGTTGAGGGCTCAAAGATCCCTCAATAATTAGGAAAGGCGAAATAGCAAGTCGCGTATTCTTCACTACCCTCTTCAAGTCCAAGCGCGCCAAAACAATGATCATAAGCTGGCTTATAAAATACATCTGCGCGATCCCAACCAGGTTCTTGCCCGCTTGAATTATTTGATTGCTGGCTTTGTGAATTGTCTACCTGATAGTTTGGATATTCGTAATAGCAATTCTCGTATTCAACACTACCCTCTGCAAGTCCAAGTACACCCACACAATGATCAAAGGCTGGCTGATAGAACACATCAGCTCGGTCCCAACCTGGCTCTTGTCCATTTGAGCCATTGGACAGATTGTTATTTAAGCCTGAATTATTACTTTCATTCAATCTCAACACTTCTGCGTCTAGACAAGCAATGTCTCCCTGACACAAATCAAGCTGAGTTTGAGAGAGAATCGAATACGCGCCGCCTGGGTTTAAATCGATAGAGCTACCAATATTATTGTGCGTCGTATTATTAAGTGCTGTGTCAAGGCAATCATAATAGTTCTTGTCATCTGCTGGACTATTTGGCCAACGATTACCACATGCGTTGATTTCGACTTGATCAACTGCGCTGTAATCTTTTTGACCACGAGGATCAGGATCGTTAGTTGTGCTCGAAGTTGAAGGTGATGGGTTTGTTTGGGTTTGGGGTTGTGTTGATGGCGCGATGTTGCTCGTAACAGCCGCTTTGCCAAATTGGATGGTTGATTGCAGTGCCGAGATTTTCGTAATGCCAACGCATTCCCACTGGCTATTTTCAAATGAGAAAATTGAATAGGCATTTTCAGTCGCTGTTGTTATTTCCTGGCTTGTTCCTGGCTCAAGTGCGGCCAATGGCTGGTTGCTGCGTTGATAGTTGGTTTCCTTGCCCTTTTCATCTAGCCAGTAGATGAACAATTTTTGATCGCTAATGTTCCTAAACAAAGTTTTAGCTTGTTGTTGACCAACTGTGTTTGACTTCATTTGACCACGAAGGTGACACCCTTCCCCAAATGGAAGCGTTATTTGAGTCGGGCCATTATTATTGTTGTTATTTGTCGTTGGTTTAGTTTCTGGTGCTAACGACGCTACATTGCCGCTCCCACCAGCACCATTTTGTAGCTTCGCATTTAGCCTATCCAAGCTGGCACAAGCTTGTTGGTTTTGGCGGCTACAGCCCAGTTGATAGGCGCTTTGAGCTCCAGCAATATCTACGTCTTTTATTGCAGGGTTAAGTAATGGATTGCTAATCATCGATTTTAAAGTCGTGCATGCATTCGCATCTTGAAGATCACAGGCTTTTTTATAGGCTTCTTTTGCTCCTACTATGTATTGACCTTCAGTTTGCATAATGCCTTGCTGATTTTGAATTAGAGTTGCTTCTCCGTGTAAAAGAAGTTGCAAGGGCGATTGCGCATCAATATTTATTTGTTTGAAATTGAGGTCGCCCAACAATTTACAGCCCACTACATTCTTTAATTCACAAGCATCGTAAAAATTAAATGTTGCCTTAGACACGGCTGACTGGCCCTCAATCGAAAGATGAGAGTGAAGCGTAGTATTTTCAAATGGCTTCATTTGCAATTTGCCAAGGTCTATACATGCATTTGCATTTTTTGCTTGGCATGCTGCACCGTGAATTGCGATGGGTGTTAAATCATATGCACGGTCTCGTTCACGGCAAAGAGAGCTCCAATCAGCGCCTGCCGTTGCTTGCATTTTGGTGCACAGATCCCCTGTCAGCTTATAAGCAAGATCAGGATCGCGCTCAGGTAAAGTATCATTGGTTAGAATTTTTGAAGTCTCGATGCAGCTATCTGCATGTTCAAATTCGCAACCCGTTTTGTATATTCCTAAAGTGTACTTCAATAGAGCCACATTGGGATCGTCAGCGGGGTCCAAATAAATTGTATCCTTAAAATCATTCACATTATTTAGAAACGTTGTGGCATATTTATAGCAAGAAGCGCCATCGTGGGCTTCTTTATTCGCGCGATAACAGCCAGCCTGAAATGCGAATCCTGCTTTTTTAGGTCTGCCAATGCTTAAGAAATTATCGCCTGCTGTTTCGCAAAAAGAATGCTCTTGCAAATAGTGGCATCTATGAAAATCTTTTTGTTTCTCTCCTCGAATTTGCGCCTGAATGTCTGACTCAATTGAACAACTAAATTGACTGTTGAAACCACACCCGCGTGAAGCGAATTCAAGTCCCTTCTGTAAAGAAGGAACAGCATTACCAAAATTATTCGATGTAATATTTGCGCTTTCTTGGTTTAGCTGCGCAATTGCAGCACAAGAATCTCCGCCACTAAAGGTGCAGCCAGTTTTGTACCATTTTTCAGCTGCGGCAACATCCACTGGACCTGCCTTACCAATTTCGTCCAAACGACCTCTATAGAAACAACCAACATCATCAAAATACGCACACAGTTTTTCACTAACCGCATGAGTCATTCTACATGATGGTTCACTACCTGATTGACAAAAATCGTAGAGTTTAGCGGCAGCGAATTGAAATCTACGCTGGTTTCCAACCGGCCCCTCATAGGGTGCTCCACCCAAAAAGGCCGTACCAAGTTTAATACAATCGACTTCAGACCTTTCGCAATTGCCTTCCCAAATTCTCAAATTAATAAATATACTCGCAGCCCCGTTTAGCTTGGCAATTCGCTGACAACTGTTTTGATTTCCAGCATTACAAGTTGCACGTAGTGGGTCTTTAATGGAGCGACATTCTCGTTTTATTGCGCCATTTGGATGTTCGCAGTGTTTTCCAAATACCGCTAACACTTGGTCACGAATTGCTGGGCGCTGGGTCCAATTGTCAAAATCCATCAATTTATCGATGTATCTTGCGCATATTTTTGGACTATTCGATGAACATCCAAGCCGTGCATATTTATCTTCAAGAACTTCCCTACCTAATATTCCTTTAGTCAGGAAATAGGGTCTAAATGGCTCAATTTTGAAGTTTAATTCATACAGGCTGCCTTCCGATTTATCTGCAATCAGAACACCCTCAAAATCAAGCACACCATTTGTCTTGATGAAGTTTTCCAACCAGCCATGTTCGGCTGGCATACGCCATTTGAACCACCCTAGAGAATCATCATCGCTTCCGTAATCATACTCGATCAAATGAATGTCTAAACCGCGTTCAGCTTCAAAAATAGCTACTTTGTTCACCGCCAAAGTCTCTTGAGATCTTATCTTGCGACCTTTAGAGCGACCTCCATTTGGAAAAATGGAACTACCGTTCACACCGATTTCCAGATCATCAGGGCTCTCGCCATATACTTTGTTGAAAATAGCTTCACTCGACATGGCATCTAAAACATCAGCAGCAACATTCAGTACTGGTGCCGCGCCCACAGCATCTGTCGCTTGCTGTTGAACGCCTTCAAGTGGATTTCCCAAAACCTCATTTACAAGCATACCTGCCGCGCCAAATACCGCGTCCTCTGCTTTGTTTTCAGCCTTGCTCTTAAGCTTACTTGTAACTTTTTTTCTAAACGTTTTCTTTGCAAATTTGCGTTGCGCTGCCCGTGCTGAAGCAATAGCTGCTTTTTTAGTGACGTTTCTGCTAGCGCCTTTCAGCCCTGCTTTTGCAGCAGCTTTAGCTCCTGCGCTTAGCCCAGCGCTAGCCCCACCAGTAGCAACGCCCATACCAAGGTCAACAGCAAAATCGATACCGGTAAACAGCACTTTAGTAGCTCCATCTTGACCAGTAGATGTTTTAATGGCTTTGACTGATGATATTGTCAGCTTCAAAAGACTGGACAGATCGTCAGATGGCAAATCTAATGGGGTACGACTTGTCTGTGCCCTATAATCTTTCTCAAATCTTGTTAAATCTGACCCTCGGGCACGCCAGACATAGTCTTTGTTACCTATTGCCTTTCCCTCTTGAGGCATTGAGGTTACATTACCGCCGAAAGTTCTCAAATACGCACCCGTCGCTTTGTTTCGAATGCGGAATCCTTCAGTAAAACCAGGCTTACGCGATCTGGTAGAATTGGGAACGATCTTCCATTTGAAATCATCATCGGCGCCAGCGTACCAGCCCCAATTACTAACATTGCGAAAAGTGCCGCCACCACCATCTATCGTCAGGAATAAAACTGTTTTCAAATTAACGATGTACCAATATCCATCACCAGCAGGTCTTAAAACCCAATCATAACCTTTGCCGCGCGGTGCAGTCGTCTTGAGGCGATCTGCCTCGACATTTCGTTTATCATCTCTTCTTGAGCCATAGCCTTGACGCAAATACCCGCCAGTTCCTTCATTTCTCAGCGTTATAATTTTACCATCTAAATGCAGAAAGACTGCAAGGTCATTGTTAGCGCGCGCCATATCGTTATTTTTGTGATTGGCTATAACACTCGGCGATAGGCCGCCATAAAAAAGCAGTGCCAGCGCAACCGTGAGAAGTTTAATGAAGAATTTTGCAAACAATGTCGCCTCCCAACGAAATCAGTCAATGAAAACCAATGCTTATCAGTAAGTTTTCTATTGCTCACTTAAACTTGCACAGATTTTGGCATGATTTACAAGCAGCAATATTGGCTATGTATAATTTAGGAAGGGAAACTATTTATTTTTTTATACTGATTTTATATTTAATTATATGTTTGACGTCAGCGCCTACGGAACAGATTAGGGATATTGCCTAAGAGAGTGTTTTTGGCTCATCATTGCTAATCAAGGACCAGATGATGAGACTAAAGAACGAACACCATACAGCTATGTGTCGAAAAGCAGACATTAATCCTTGAGCTTAAACTACATAATTACCGTCTAATCTATTTAGCCAAATAGTTGCATCCTTCAGTTCAGTATTTTTTCTATCTTCATCCATTCTATCCCATGTGCGAAACATGTTGCTCATACAGTGATTGTTCTTAAAACGATCACGGTGTCGAATTAAAAAATCCCAATATAGCAAGTTGAATGGACATGCATCATTGCCTGTTTTCTGCATCACTTTATAAGTACAGTTTTGCAATAATCAGACATGCGGTCTATGTAAGCACCGCTTGATACATAAGGCTTTGAGCCCACAATACCACCATCTGCCCACTGGCTCATTCCAATAAGATTAGGGGCTTCAACCCACTCATATGCATCAGCGTAAACAGCAAGATACCACTTATGAACATATGCTGGATGGATACCTGCCAATAACGCAAAATTACCAGTTACCATCAAGCGTTGTATATGGTGCGCGTAAGCATCAGTTTTTGTTTGCTCAACATCTTTAGAAACACAGTTCATTTTAGTTTCGCTACCCCAGAAGAAATCAGGAAGCTTTCTATTATGATTTAAAACATTACGAGATGTATAATCTGGCCCTTCAAGAAAATAAATTCCACGCATATATTCACGCCATCCAATAATCTGTCTAATAAATCCTTCAGCTGCATTAATGGGTACATTTCCAGACCGATAAGCGTCTTTAACTTGTTGGCAAACATCTAGTGGATCGAGTAATCCTGCATTGAGTGAGACACTTATAATCGAATGATAAAGGAATTTATTATCATTAAGCATCGCATTTTGATAATCTCCAAAATGCGGTAGTGCATGCTCTATCCAGTGTGTTAGCTTTTGTTGTGCTTGATCTGTATCGCTGGCATAAAAAAACGGGCGTAGGTCACCAAAATTGTTTGACGTCAACGCCTATGGAACAGATTAAGGATATTGCATAAGGGAGTGTTTTTGGCTCATCATTGCTAATCAAGGAGCAAATGATGAGACGAAAGAACGAACGCCATATAGAAGGCGCAGATCGTGTTGTAAAAG
>JBGCEA010000274.1:0-7627 GCA_045105915.1 Nitratireductor sp. | reverse complement strand
GAACCACATACATTCTTATCACTCTTCCAAAGGGCAGAGTTGGTGGTTTTTTTATAGCCACAGCGTGGGCATGAATCATTAAAATTACTCATAAACTTTCATCCAATGCCTAACCATCAATAAAACATCTTCTAGATGCACTTAAGTAACTTCATACAAAGCATTAATTTAATATCTCACCTTATAGACCGCCAAACCTTAACGCATTGTTAACCATGATTAACGCAATATACGGGCTTAGATTCGAACAGGCTTATGATCGTTCGTCCAAACAACATTATCTGGAACAATTATTGTGATACAATTTGAAAATGTTGGTTTACGCTATGGCCTAGAGCCAGAAGTACTAAGCGATTTGAGCTTTGATTTGCCTGCAAATTCCTTTCAGTTTTTAACGGGGCCTTCAGGCGCTGGCAAAACCAGCCTCTTAAGAATGATGATGTTGTCGCTAAAACCAACACGCGGCATCGTAAAAGCCTTTGGCCAAGAAGCTTCTCATATTTCTAAAGGTCAAATGCCTAAAATTCGAAAAGAAATAGGCGTTGTATTTCAAGACTTCCGCTTAATGGGGCATTTAACAACATACGAAAATGTGGCACTACCCTTAAAAGTACGTGGCAAAGACGAAGCCAGCTTCAAAAAAGATGTAACCGAATTGCTAAAATGGGTTGGGCTTGGCGATAGAATGCATGTCTTGCCACCTGTTTTATCGGGCGGCGAAAAACAACGCGCAGCTATTGCTAGAGCTTTAATAGATCAGCCAAAGGTTCTTCTTGCAGATGAGCCAACAGGCAATGTTGATCCACCATTAGCGCGAAGACTATTGCGCTTATTTATCGAATTACACCGCTCTGGCACTTCAGTCGTGATTGCGACTCACGATCTATCTTTAATGGATCAATACGAAGCGCGCCGAATTGTTATCAACGAAGGGAGGTTACAAATTTATGACTAATAATGAACCTTCATCATTTGATGCACAGCCAACAAGAGCTGCAAAGCCAGCTCGTAAAAAGCAAACGCCACCTTTGCACTCTGGTAGAAACATTGTGCCAAGAGAAAGCATTTCAGGCCAAGCCCTATTAACAGTCATCACCATAATGGCGTTTTTGGCATGCCTAACACTTGGCGCTGTTTCTATGGTGAATGATACCGCTAAAGGTTGGCAAAACGATATTTCACGCGAAGTAACCGTTCAAATAAGACCCTTTGAAGGTGTCGATATGGATTTGGCTATTCGTGAAGCCCGTTTAATTTTGATGTCATTTGAAGAAGTAGACAATGTAACCCTACTAAGTGATGACGCAACCAAGCGTCTATTAGAGCCTTGGCTTGGTACAGGTCTCGTTTTAGAAGAATTGCCCATACCAGCGCTTTTAACAATAAACATAAAAGATGATACGAGACCCAATTTCGCGCTAATCAAATCACGACTTGCAGAAGCAGTGCCAAGCGCCTCTCTCGACGATCATCGCTCTTGGGTAGATAGGCTAACAAATATGGCTTATGCGACTGTGATTACTGGTATCATTATTTTTAGCCTTGTCATGACAGCAACCATTTTAACAGTTGTGTTTGCAACAAGAGGCGCAATGGCAAGCAACCGAGAAATAATAGAAGTGTTGCACTTTGTGGGCGCAGATAGAAAATTCATCTCAAAAGAGTTTGAACAACACTTTTTAAAGCTTGGTCTAAAAGGCGCAATAGCAGGTGGCCTTGCAGCTATATTATGCTTTGTACTTTTACATTTTTGGGTGTCACTGCGCCAAGCAACACCAGAAGCAGATCAAATAAATGCATTATTTGGCTCAATAGCACTAAGCTGGATGGGCTATGCAGGCATTGTTTTGGTGATATTTGCAGTGTCTTTTTTAACGGCCTTTACCTCTAGAGTAACCGTGAAAAAGCATGTTGGAATGCTAGAAACCTACGGCAGCAGAAAAACGTTTTAACTACCCAAAACAGATGAAAATTATTCATTGCGATAAATAAATTACCGTGCCACAAAATACCCAAACATCGGCGGTATTTAGGTGATTCACTTATTGATGAATGAAAACATTGACCCAAATAAACAACCATAAAACCAAGCACAAAAAGTCTGCAAACGCTAAGCCATTTTGGCAAAGCGCCCGCCACTTATGGAGCAAACTCTTTTTAATTATCGCCTCGATATGTATTTTATTTCTTATTGCAGGTTACGCATATTTCTCTGCCAAAATTCCAAATTACAACACTCATGCTCTATCAAAGAAAACAGATGGCATAGTGGTATTAACAGGTGGCGAAAACAGATTAAAAACAGCATTCACACTACTTGATGCAAAGGTTGCAAAGCGTCTTCTAATTTCTGGCGTTCACGAAAACACATCTAAACACACAATTTTTAAAACACTTGGATATTCAAACCCATCTAGCACTTGCTGCGTAGACATAGACAAAGTGGCGCTCAACACAAAGGGCAATGCGGCAGAAGCTGCAAAATGGGCTAAGACGCTAAATTTCAAATCGCTTACAATTGTCACAAGTGACTATCACATGATGCGAAGCCTATTTGAGTTTCGCCAAGCACTGCCAAATGTAGAATTAGTAGCGCACCCAGTAAATGCTAAAAAGGTTTTGCCAAGCGGCCAATATTTGCGAACAAAGTTGCGCGAATATGGTAAGCTAATAACTGCTTTAGTCAGTACACAACTCTCTAATTATTCTAAAACAACCAGTTTTGCTTCGGTTTTTTAAAATATTTGAGATCAATTGCATGGGTTCTATATTGTTATTTTTATTGTCAGCACTTTTTAATATTTGCTTTTATCTAGTTACCGCTCTCATGCTTTTATTTTGGTTGCCAAGTTTCTTTTTAATGAGCAATCAAAACGCGTGGAAAGCTGCCAAAATGTGGGCTTACCTATTGCTTTGGCTACAAAACAAAATTTGCGGAACACGTTTTGATTTTAGAGGTGTTGAAAACATTCCCCAAAATCAAAGCATAATTGTTGCGGGCAAACACCAGTCTGCATGGGAAACCTACACGCTTTTATTATTCTTCGAAAATCCTGCTTACATTTTCAAGCGCAGTCTTCTTCGCTTACCTGTTTTTGGTTGGTATGCGCTTAAACTCAACACCATTCCGGTTGATAGAGCAAAGGGCAGCATGGCGCTAACAACAATGACCAATACCGTGCAAAAGGTTTTAAAAGAAGAGACCAGACAAATTCTTATTTACCCAGAAGGCACACGAAAAGTTTCTGGTGCTAAGCCTCAATACAAATATGGCGTCACGCATTTATATCTAAAATCAAACGTGCCTGTTTTACCAGTCGCGCTTAATTCTGGCATATTTTGGGGGCGCGAAACCTTCTTGCGTTACAAAGGCACAATCATTGTAGATTTTCTAAAGCCAATTAATACAGGTTTGAAAAAAGAAGCTTTTTCTAAAAAATTACAATCTATCATTGAAGACAGAACGCTATTTCTAAACCAAGAAGCGGCAAAAGAAGCAACGCATACAAAAAACCCACCTCCACTTGTTGCGCAGTTCAAATAATCAATCTAATTTTTGAACAAGCGTTTCCAGCTTTTCATCTTTAATGTTCATACTTTGAAGCGCTGCATAAGTATTTTTGACATAATCAAGATTTGGGCCACCAATACCACTTGCGCGTTTTATGCGCCTCACAATCTCGTCTTGCCCTAAAGAGCAATTATATTGCTCATGCGTTTCATCAGCAACATAGGTCACAGCTTCAACTGTTGTGCCGTCGATCAAATCAATACTGACGATCACTTCTTTATAAACATTATTCAAGAGTTCTCTTTCTCTCAAATATGCCAGCACTTCTTCTTTGTGTTCACTATCAACCAGTCTTGCCATGCCCTCGCAAGAACCACCTGCATCAAGACCAAAAACCAAACCTGGTTTTTCTTGCGTGCCTCTATAATGCCAAGAATCAATGCATAAATTGCGATGATACCCCTGCAGGCAAGCGCGCTGTTCTGCTTTAAATTTAAATTCTGGCTTCCAAATTAATGAACCATAGCCAAAAACCCAAAAATCACTCATAAATCAGTTACTCCGTGAACAAAAATTGTTATATCAGTGACACTCATAATCAAGGCAAAAATATCATGAACCAGACTGTGCTTCAAAAACCTAAATCAAAAAAGACAGTCATCACTTTTGTTTTGCTTATAATTTTAGCAATCGTAGCTTTTACAGCTTTTTGGTTTTGGGCTGCGCAAAAAATCACACAAACAAGTCATACCTTAAAAACAAATCTTTCGAATCAAGGCACTGTTTTAAATTGCGAAAACCAAGAGGTGAAGGGCTATCCTTTTAGGTTGGGCGTTTTTTGTTCTTCGCTTAGCTATGCAAATCCAATTCAAGGCTTAGATCTGAGCGTTAGCAATATACGCTCTGCCGCTCAGCTTTATAAGCCTGGTCACTTTATTGTAGAAATAGATGCCCCGCTAAAACTCAATGCGCCAAAGCTCGCACCTTTGCTTATTAAATGGGACGATATGCGAAGCAGTGCAAATATAAGCACAAGTAGCTTTAAGCGCTTATCATTAGAAGGCAAAGACATTACAATAGCCGCAAACGATGCTGGCTTTGAAAGCCCAATAGGCAGTTTAAATAATTTACAATTACATCTACGCCCAACACCAAATAAAGCAGAGAAAAATGCGCTCGATGTATCTGCAGCGCTCACAAAATGGCAAGTGGTTAACAATAGTGGTGGTTTTCATGAACCCCTATCTATCGATATCAACGCATCGTTAGATCAAGCCATGCAGCTTATTCAAACGCGCCAAGATGTTATGCAATATCTAAAAGCAAATGGTGGCTCTGGCGTATTAAACGCAGCCACTATAAAAACAGACAATGGAGGCGACTTACAAGTGTCTGGCCCATTTGAGGTTTCAACAAATGGACGCTTAAGCGCTAAGCTTACGATTAGTCTAACTGAACCTAAAAAATTGATTGACTATGCAACCGCTATCTTTCCACCATTGAAAAACTCAACAGACGAAATTATGCCATTTCTTGAAGGTTTCTCAAATAGCACTTCTGGTAAAACCAAAATCGAAAATTTGAAGATAAACATCAATGATGGGCAAATCTTCTTAGGCTTTTTCCAAATCGGAAAAGTGCCACGCTTATTTTAAAGAATCGTCTTTGTGCTCATTTAAATTTCTACCAAAATTTGGCGAATCAATTTCTTGGCCGATCTCGATAATATTTTTGCGAATACTGCGCGTGCGAGAAAACAACTCAAACAAAGCATCACTATCGCCCCAACGTATCATTCTTTGAAGCGCACTTAGATCTTCTGAAAATCGACCAAGCACTTCCAAAACAGCTTCTTTATTATGCAAGAAAATATCGCGCCACATTTCAGGATCAGAAGCCGCAATACGCGTAAAGTCTCTAAAGCCACCAGCAGAATATTTTATAACATCAGACTTCGTCACGGTTTCTAAATCATCTGCAGTACCCACAATGTTATATGCAACAAGGTGAGGAATATGAGACGTTATAGCCAACACCAAATCATGTTGTTTTGGCGACATATTTTCAACTCGAGAGCCACAGGCCTCCCAAAATTGAGTTAGCTTGTTAAGCGCCGCTTCATTTGTGTTTTCTTCTGGTGTCAAAATACACCATCTATCTTCAAACAAAGTTGCAAAGCCTGCATCTGGACCAGAATATTCAGTACCAGCAATTGGGTGCCCTGCAACCAAATGCACATGAGAAGGCAAATGCGGTTTCATCTGATCAACAACAGATTGTTTAACCGAGCCCACATCAGTGATGATAGCGCCCTCTTCTAGCGCAGGTGCAATTTGCTCACACAAAGCACCATAGGCGCCAACTGGCACGCACAAAATAACCAAAGATGCACCTTTAACAGCCTCCTTAGGATCGCTCGTATATTGCGTACCAAGATTTAGTGCCTTCGCACGTTTTAGCGTTGCTTCACTGCGTGTTGTTATAGAAACATCTTTCGCGATGCCCTCGCGCTCAATCACACGCGCAAGCGAAGACCCAATAAGGCCGATGCCAATAAGGGCAATTTTTTCAAACAAAGGTTCTTTTAATTTACTTGTCATTTTACTTGCCTAAAAATTCTGCCAGAGCATCAATCACCAATTGGTTAGAGGTCTCTAGCCCAATTGTCATACGAAGTGCATTTGGCAAACCATAGCCCGTCACACGGCGCAAAATGAGGCCGCGCTGCGTTAAGAAGTCGTCTGCATCTGCCGCTGTTTTGCCAGCTTCAGTTGAAAAGTGAACCAATATAAAATTACCAACAGAAGGCGTTACGCTAAGGCCAAGTTTTTCAAGTTCAATTGTTACGCGCTCAACCCACTCTTCATTAAAGTCGATTGCTTTTTCTAAGAACGCGCGATCCATAATAGCGGCCTTGCCAGCTGCTATGGCACCACTGTTCAAATTAAACGGCCCTCTAATTCTATTCATCGCATCTATAATATGAGAAGGGCCATAGCACCAACCAATACGCAAAGACGCAAGTCCAAAGATTTTAGAAAACGTTCTAGTAAGCAAAACATTATTGGCAGCAGACACCAATTCAATGCCAGCCTCATAATCGTTGCGGCGCACATATTCTGCATAAGCACCATCTAAAACCAAAATCACATTTTCAGGTAAGGCCGCGTGCAAACGCTTAACCTCATCAAACGAAATATAAGTGCCCGTAGGATTGTTAGGATTTGCCAAAAACACCATACGCGTTTTAGGCGTTATCGCCGCGATAATTGCATCTACATCTGTTGTGTAGTTTTTCTCTTTTACAACAACAGGCGTGCAACTATTTGCAAGCGTCACAATGCGATATACCAAGAAGCCATGCTCGGTAAAAATAACCTCATCATCCGCTTTCAAAAACGCGCCGCCAACCAAAGACAATATTTCGTCAGAGCCATTACCGCACAAAATGTTTTCAACATTTAAGCCATGTGTTTTAGCAATCGCTTCGCGCAGCTCAAAAGCTTCACCATCTGGATAGGTTTCAAGATTAGAAGCAATAGAGATAAGCGCTTCTTTTGCCTTTGGGCTTGGGCCCAATGGTGTTTCATTTGAAGACAATTTATGCAGTTTAACATTGGCTGGCGCTTTAGATTTGCCTGGCACATAGGCCTCAATATCCAAAACACCTTTTTTAGGTTTCAATGTCTCATTGCTATTTTGAGTACTCATAAAATCATTCCATTTAAAAACACAATATTTCTCACAAGTTACTTAGAGAAACAAAAAACTAAAATCAAAGAAAGAATTGTAAACAAGACAAAACAATTTTTAGCTTTGCTTGCTTTTTTTAGAGGTTCGAGAAGAACCAGCCTGTGGTGCAAGCACTGGCACAAAGGCGCGTCTTTGTTTTGTTTTGGTCACTGGCAAGCCCTGATAAAGACGTTTTGTTGCCTCAACCACAATCACGCCGCCAAACATAGGTGAAATACGCTTTGATATATTTTCAATAAACCCACCAAATTTTAGCAAACCTTCTCTTCTAAATGGGGGAAACAGCAAAGCATCTGCCCACTTGATAGGCGTAAGTTTTGCTTGGCGCAAAATTTGCTTTAGCTGCCCACGACTAAAAGGGCG
>JBGCEA010000273.1:0-3086 GCA_045105915.1 Nitratireductor sp. | reverse complement strand
CGGTAGGTTCTCGCTCACTTCAAGCCCACAAGAGCTTGCAAAACTGTTTGGCATTAGCCAGATAGATGACTTTCCCCCGCGCTATAACATTGCGCCTACACAGCCCATTTTAATGCTCAATGTTGGCCCAACAAACGAACTGGTAGCGCCGCTTGTGCGCTGGGGTCTTATGCCGCCTTGGGTTAAAGATCCTGCAGATTTTACGCTGCTGGTAAATGCAAGAAGCGAAACAGCGACCCAAAAACCCTCCTTCAAAAACGCTATGCGCCACAAAAGATCACTCATACCAGCCTCTGGCTTTTATGAATGGTTTAGACCCGAAAATGCAAAACAGGGCGAGAAAAAGCAAGCCTATTGGATACGCCCCAAAAATGGCGGCATTGTTTGTTTTGGCGGCTTAATGGAAACATGGGCAGGCGCAGATGGCAGCGAAATAGACACAGGTTGCATTTTAACAACCAACGCCAACAAAACAATTAGCCCAATTCACCACCGCATGCCGGTCATCATAGAACCCAAAGACTTTGAACGCTGGCTTGATTGTAAAACACAAGAACCGCGCGATATTTTAGACCTAATGCAACCCGCGCGAGAAGATTTATTCGAAGCCATAGCTGTGAGTGATTTGGTAAATAAGGTTTCAAACGCCACGCCCAAAACCCAAGAGCCAATTAGCGAAGAAGAAAGGCTTGCGTTGCTTAAAAACAATGCTAAGCAAGAAAATACAAAAAAATCATCGCAAGATGATCAGTTTGATCTGTTTTAAGGCATCTTATGTTTTCCTCATTTATATCTGGTTTCGCGCTTTGCGGATCACTCATCATGGCCATTGGCGCGCAAAATGCTTATGTTTTAAAGCTCGGCCTATTGCGCCTGCATGTGTTTTGGATTTGCTTTATTTGCGGTGTGTTTGACACAATTTTAATTACCGCAGGCGTATCGGGCCTTGGCGCACTGGTAGATAGCCAGCCAGACCTCTTAAAAACCATCACACTATTTGGCGCTGTCTTTTTGCTGGGCTATGCCGCTTTTTCTTTCAAAAGCGCACTAAAACCAAAAGTCATGCAAGAAAGCGATGAAAAGGCAAAATCGCTCTTATCGTGCATTTTAATTTTAGCATCGCTCACCTTTTTAAACCCGCATGTATATTTAGACACTGTTGTGTTGGTGGGTGCGTTTTCTGCGCAATATCAAGGCGATGCCCGCATTGCCTTTGGTATTGGTGCGGCGCTTGCTTCTTTTGTTTGGTTCTTTTCGCTGGGCTATGGCGCAAGGCTTCTCATTCCATATTTCCAAAAGCCAAAAGCTTGGCAAATTTTAGATTTGCTCATTGGTTTTGTAATGCTGCTTTTAGCAATATTATTATTGTGGAATGCATTTGGCTAAACGCAAATGCTACATTTTAAGTCGCAAACAAACACAGTGATTGACGAATAGCGTTTTTTGAATAATAAGTAATGTTATGAAACAGAACCTTAAATCAATTATGTACGCAATTATTATCTGCCGTTAAAAACGGCGGGTCGGTTCTTTTCATTTTCTTCACAAAAAATTATTAAGATACCGACACGGTAATAATAGTGTTTTAAACAGTGCTTAATGCTGTTGCCAAAGGTGCATCAGTTAAGAATTGTTCGAACATAAGATTTGAAGAAAATATGGACGCGATATTCGCATGAGCACAGAGCTAAAACTATACAACACCCTAACGCGCAAAAAAGAGGTTTTCATTCCAGAAGATCCAAACAATGTGCGTATGTATGTGTGTGGCCCAACGGTCTATGACTTTGCTCATATTGGCAATGCGCGCCCCGTAATTGTGTTTGATGTTTTAAATCGTTTGCTGCGCCATGTTTATGGCGAAGCTAATGTTACTTATGCGCGCAATATAACTGACGTCGATGATAAAATTAATGCACGCGCATTGCGTGATTATCCAGATTTAGAGTTGAACGATGCCATTCGCAAAGTAACAGAAAAAACGGCAAACCAGTTTCATGCAGATGTAAAAGCCCTTGGCTGCCTTGAGCCAGACCATGAGCCGCGCGCTACAGACCATATTCATGGCATGATCGATATGGCGCAAAAACTTATCGATAAAGGCCATGCCTATGTCGCCAATGGTGCGCAGGGCTATGAAGTGCTGTTTGATGTAAAAGCCATGTCAAATTATGGCGGCCTTTCTAATCGCAAATTAGAAGATCAACAAGCTGGTGCACGTGTAGATGTTGCAAGCCACAAAAAGAACTCGGGTGATTTTGTTTTGTGGAAACAATCAGCCGAGAACGAACCTGGCTGGGATGCGAAATTCACGCAAGTAGATGAGAGCTTTAATGTGCGTGGTCGCCCGGGCTGGCACATAGAATGTTCGGTCATGAGCGAGCATCATTTGGGCAAAACCTTCGACATTCACGGCGGTGGGTTAGATCTTATTTTCCCGCATCACGAAAACGAAATTGCTCAAAGTTGCTGCGCGCATGACACTGACAAAATGGCGTCTGTTTGGATGCATAATGGCTACCTTCAAGTTGAAGGCAAGAAGATGAGCAAGTCGGTTGGTAATTTTATAACCATTAATGAGTTGCTTGAGACCACAAAATTTGGTGGACGCACATGGCCGGGCGAAGTGCTGCGCCTAGCTATGCTTATGACCCATTATAGAGAGCCAATTGATTTTAGCGTGAAGCGTTTGGAAGAGGCAGAGAATGTTATTTCTAAGTGGAAATGCTCAGATGCGGATCAAGGTGAAGTTGATGCAGAAGTGCTTAGAGCCCTTCAAGACGATTTAAACACACCGCTTGCTATTCGTCGATTACACTCAATTGTTGGCACACCAAATTTTGGCAAAACTGCTTCTCTTTTGGGTTTGTTACCGCAAGAAAAAAGCGCAGATGTCGATGCTAGTTTTGTTGAGCAATGTGTTTGTGATCGCCTCGAATACATTAATAATAAAAACTGGGCAGAGGCAGATCGCATTAGAGATGAACTGCTTGAAAAAGGCATTCAGCTTAAAGATGGCAAAGACCCAAACACGGGTGAACGTGTTACGACTTGGGAAGTAAAACGATGAGCATGAAAAAAGAACG
>JBGCEA010000272.1:0-3751 GCA_045105915.1 Nitratireductor sp. | reverse complement strand
GTCGATCATTTTGACAACTTTGTTTGCCAATACTTTTGTGCCTTTTGAACCTTTTTCCCAGTGCTTGCAAACCACAGCTTCTGAGCCTTGGCTTTTTACAAAGTTCTCAACGGCCTTAAGTTCGGCTGCGGTATCTTTTGTGAAGTGGTTGATAGCCACAATCACTGGCACGCCAAATTGTTTTAGATTTTCGATATGGCGACCAAGGTTTTCGCAGCCATTTTGAACTGCGCTGACATTTTCATTATCAAGGTCTGCTTTTTCTACGCCGCCATTCATTTTCATGGCTCTAATGGTAGCAACAAGCACAACGGCAGAAGGCGCTATGCCAGCTTTTCTGCATTTAATGTTCAAGAATTTTTCTGCGCCAAGATCGGCACCAAAGCCAGCTTCTGTTACCACATAGTCTGCTAACTTGAGCGCTGTTTTAGTCGCAATAACAGAATTGCAACCATGCGCAATGTTAGCAAATGGCCCACCATGCACAAAGGCTGGGTTGTTTTCGAGTGTTTGAACAAGGTTTGGCTGCATTGCGTCTTTTAGCAATACGGTCATGGCGCCATCTGCTTTAATATCACGGCAATAAATTGGCTGCTTGTCTCTTCTATAGGCAACAATAATATCGCCCAGTCTTTTTTCTAAATCATCAAGGTCTGTTGCAAGGCACAAAATGGCCATTACTTCTGAAGCAACTGTAATGTCAAAGCCAGCTTCGCTTGGATAACCATTTGCAACACCGCCAAGGCTGGCAGTGATTTCGCGCAGCGCTCTATCGTTCATGTCCATGACACGGCGCCATACAACACGGCGGCTATCAATCTCTAATTCATTGCCCCAATAAATATGATTATCAATCATTGCTGATAATAAATTGTGCGCAGATGTTATGGCGTGAAAGTCACCTGTGAAATGCAGGTTCATATCTTCCATAGGCACAATTTGTGCTCGCCCGCCACCAGCAGCGCCGCCCTTCATGCCAAAGCATGGGCCAAGTGATGCCTCTCTAATGCAGATCATGGCTTTTTTGCCAATATTGCAAAGGCCATCTCCAAGACCCACTGTTGTTGTGGTTTTGCCCTCGCCTGCTGGCGTTGGGTTAATGGCTGTTACCAAAATAAGCTTGCCGTCTTTTTTCTTGGCTTGTTTGACAATAAACTCTTGCGACACCTTTGCTTTATCATGACCATAAGGCACTAATGATTTTTCAGGTATACCGAGCTTTTTACCGATTTCTTGAATTGGCTTTTTCTTTGCGGCTCTTGCAATTTCAATATCTGATTTCATGATTGTGTTCCAAGGCTGGAGTTGTGAAGGTGTAATACATTAGGCAATCAATGCCCTTAATTATGAAGAGAATATTATTTGCGAACAAATAGCAACCAGAGAGCGACTAAAGCTAAGCATGCGGATCAAAAGTTTTAAAAATTTGGCTCCATATGCCAAGCGACTTGACCCTATAAGTAAAGCCGCATTATGTAGATCAAAACAGAAAGATTAAGATATGCCCATTAAAGCTGAAAACATTAAAGACCACCTAAGCAATAAGTCTCTCTTTATTGAGGCAGCTTTTATTGACGGCGAATGGGTAGAAAAAGCCGAAAACGGCAAGACGTTTAGCGTTACAAACCCAACTGATGGCAGCACGATAGCCAAATTGCCAGATTTGGGATTAAGCGAATTAAAGCTAGCGATTGATAGTGCTCACAAAGCCCAAAAAGAATGGGCTGCAAAAACTGCGAAAGAGCGCAGTGTTGTTTTGCGCAAACTTAATGATCTTTTGCTAGAAAATGTAGACGATTTAGCGCTTATTTTGACCGCTGAAATGGGTAAGCCACTGGCTGAGGCCAAAGGCGAAATTTTATATGGCGCAAGCTATTTGGAATGGTTTGCAGAAGAAGCAAAGCGCGTTTATGGCGATGTATTGCCAGGCCACCAAGCAGATAAGCGCATTGTTGTTTTAAAGCAGCCTATTGGGGTTGTGGGTTCTATTACCCCTTGGAATTTTCCAAATGCGATGATTGCACGAAAAATAGCGCCTGCACTGGCGGCTGGATGTGCATTTGTTGGCAAGCCATCCGAGTTGACGCCATTATCGGCGCTGGCAATTGCAAAACTAAGTATTGAGGCCGGCCTTCCAAAAGGTGTGTTGAATATTTTAACAACCACAGATGCCGCTATGGCCGGTATAGAGCTTTGCTCTAATGACAAGATCAGCAAAATCAGTTTTACGGGCTCTACCAATGTTGGCAAATTGTTAATGAAGCAATCTGCTGACAAGATTATGCGAACCTCTATGGAACTTGGCGGCAATGCGCCGTTTATTGTTTTTGACGATGCCGATTTGGATGCGGCAGTTGAAGGCGCGATGATTTCTAAATATCGCAATAATGGGCAAACATGTGTTTGCGCTAATAGAATTTATGTTCAAAGCGGCGTTTATGATGCCTTTACGCAAAAACTAACTGATGCAGTAAAAGCTTTGAAAATTGGCAGTGGTTTTGAAGAAGGCGTAACGGCTGGACCACTGATTAGCGAACCTGCCGTTGAAAAAGTAATGAACCATATTGAAGATGCAACCTCAAAAGGCGCAACAATTGTTTGTGGTGGTAAACGCCACGCGCTTGGCGGCACTTTTTTTGAACCAACCATTTTAACAAATGTCACAAAAGACATGATGATAGCAAAAGATGAAACATTTGGCCCCGTTGCGCCATTGTTTAAGTTTGATGATGTCGATGATGTGGTAGCGCAAGCAAATGACACTGTTTATGGCCTTGCTTCTTATTTTTATGCCAAAGACCTCTCAAGGGTTTGGCGTGTTGCAGAAGCGCTTGAATTTGGCATGGTTGGTGTGAACACTGGTATTGTTTCTAATGAAGCTGCGCCATTTGGTGGCATTAAGCAGTCTGGCCAAGGGCGCGAAGGTTCTAAATATGGCTTAGATGATTATTTAGAAATTAAATATGTTTGCATGGGCGAAATTTAAGTTTTCATGAGCGATGAAATAGCAATATCTGCCAATCAGCTTTGCCTTACTTATGAGAGTAAAGAGAGGCCAATAGAGGCTTTTCGCAATGTGGACTTATCTATTTCACGGGGCGAATTTGTTTCATTCATTGGCCCATCTGGTTGTGGCAAGACATCTCTTTTGCGCGCCATAGCAGATTTAGAAATACCCACCAGCGGCACGCTTAGTATAAATGGTATGAGTGCAGAAAAAGCGCGCTTAGCGCGTGACATTGGGTATGTCTTTCAAGCCCCTTCTTTAATGCCGTGGCGCAGTGTAGAAGATAATATTTGTGTGCCACTAGAAATTATGGGCATTGCTGCACAAGAGCGCACCCAGCGTATTGAGCACGTTTTAAAGCTTGTCGATCTTTATGATTTTAAAACGAAGTTTCCCTCGCAACTATCTGGCGGTATGCAGCAGCGTGTTTCTATTGCGCGCGCTTTAGCCTTTGATGCAAAGCTATTGCTGATGGATGAGCCTTTTGGGGCATTGGATGAAATTTCGCGTGAGCATTTGAACGAGCAGTTGTTAAAACTGTGGCGCCAAACAGGTAAAACAATTTGCTTTGTGACGCATTCAATTTCTGAGGCTGTGTTTTTGTCTACCAAAATTGTGGTGATGTCTGCACGCCCTGGCGAAATAATAGATGTGATTGAGCCAAATCTACCAGACAATCGCAGTGCTGATATACGTGAGAGCAAAGCGTTTTTGCAGATAACCAAACGCATACGCGCTGCGCTT
>JBGCEA010000271.1:0-3150 GCA_045105915.1 Nitratireductor sp. | reverse complement strand
CCCAAAAAATCTGGCGCGCTTTACAAATCAATTTGGAATGAAGAGTTGGACGAGTCTCCACTTCGCACCATTACGCGTAGCCAAACAGAACTCTTGGCAGATAAATTTACTTCTAAAAAGCACGTGATTTTTGATTGGGGTATGCGCTATGGCAATCCATCAATTGAATCGCGCTTAAAGGCTCTAAAAGAGCAGGGATGTGAGCGCATTTGTATCTTCCCGCTTTATCCTCAATATTCGGCGGCAACCACTGCCACCGTTAATGACAAAACATTTGAAGCGCTGATGAAGCTGCGCTGGATGCCAGCAATTCGCACAGTGCCCGCCTATCATGATGATCCTGTTTATATTGAAGCCTTGGCGGTTTCGATTGAAAAACAATTGGCAATGATGACACAAAAGCCTGAAAAGATAATTGCGTCTTATCATGGTATTCCAAAGAGCTATTTTGAAAAGGGTGATCCTTATCATTGTCATTGCTTAAAAACGACACGCCTTTTGCGCGAGCGTTTGGGCATGAGCGAAGATCAGTTGATTACTTGTTTTCAATCTAGGTTTGGACCAGAAGAATGGTTGCAACCCTATACAGACAAAACCATTGAGCAATTGGCAAAAGATGGCGTTAAAAACTTGGCGGTGTTTAACCCTGGGTTTGTGGCAGATTGTTTGGAAACGCTTGAAGAGATTGCTGGTGAAGGGGAAGAGATTTTCCACGAGCATGGCGGAAAAACCTTCACGCATATTCCTTGCTTAAACGATAGTGGTGAAGGCTTGGCAGTTTTAGAAGCCGTGGTTAAGCGCGAGCTTGGTGGCTGGCTTTAATTGTCGTAAATTAGAGCTTTAATACCTATATATAAAAGAGCGAATTAAATTTAGCTGGAGGAAAGAATGTTAGGTTTTGATATTTGGGCAATTGTTGTCCTAGTTGTGTTGGTGTTCCTGCTATTTGCAGGTGTTAAGCAAGTGCCTCAGGGGTACAACTATACTGTAGAGCGCTTTGGCCGATATACGAGAACCTTAAAGCCTGGTCTAAATTTGATCATTCCGATTTTCGATAAAATTGGAGCGAGAATGAATATGATGGAACAAGTTCTTGATGTTCCAACACAAGAAGTTATTACACGCGATAATGCGACAGTAGCTGCAGATGGTGTTGCCTTTTATCAGGTGCTAAATGCTGCAGAAGCGGCATATGAAGTTCAGGGTCTTAAAAATGCGATCTTGAATTTGACCATGACAAATATTCGTTCAGTTATGGGCTCTATGGATTTGGATGAGCTGTTATCTAAGCGTGATGAAATTAATGAGCGCTTGCTTAGAGTGGTTGATGAAGCGGCTTCTCCATGGGGCATAAAGATGACCCGTATTGAGATTAAAGACATTAATCCACCTGCTGATTTGGTTGAATCTATGGGTCGCCAGATGAAAGCAGAACGTGAAAAACGTGCAAACATTTTGGAAGCGGAAGGCTTTCGCCAAGCTGAAATTTTAAAAGCTGAAGGTGAAAAAGCATCTCAGATTTTGGAAGCAGAAGGCGAGCGTGAGGCTGCCTTTAGAGAAGCGGAAGCACGTGAGCGTTTGGCAGAAGCTGAAGCGAAAGCAACTTTGGTTGTGTCTGAGGCGATTGCAAAAGGTGATAGCCAAGCCATCAACTATTTTATAGCGCAAAAATATGTAGATGCATTGGGGCAACTTGCCTCAGCACCAAACCAAAAAGTAATTATGCTTCCGCTAGAAGCCACAAGCATGCTTGGCTCGCTTGGCGGTATTGGTGAGATTGCAAAAGATGTATTTGGAAATGGCAATAGCAATGGCGAGAGCGCACCTAAACGCAAATCTTCAACGCCAAACATTTCTAAGTCATAATTTTAATTGGTAACTAAAGGGCGTAAAACATGATTGCTTCTTATCTCAGCGGTATGGGTCTTTGGACTTGGTGGATTATTGGGTTTGTACTCATTGCCATTGAAATTGTTGCGCCTGGTACGTTTTTTCTATGGTTTGGCTTAGCAGCCTTTATCGTGGGTGCTTTGCATTTTGTGTTTGGGCTAGATAGCGCTATTTTTGGATGGCAAGCACAGGCAATATTGTTTGCCATTTTAGCCATTGCGCTTGCTTTTATTGGCCGCAAAATTGCGGCAAGACAGAGCGCAGAGCAAACCGACCAACCATTTTTAAATGAGCGTGGTGCAAATTTAGTTGGCACGACTGCCGTTTTAAGCGAGCCAATTAGTGAAGGCTATGGACGTGCAAAGGTTGGCGATAGTACATGGCGCGTACAAGGGGCAGATCTTGCTAAGGGTAAGCGCGTGAAAGTTATTAAAGTACAGTCAGGCACTTTGATTGTAGAGGCCGCTTAGCTTTTAAAAATAAACTTAAGCTACACCAATTTTCAGCAGATCGTGTAAATGCACCAAACCCACTGGTGTGTCTTCTTCGCATACAATGAGAGAAGTTATAGAACGCTTGTTTAGTTCTGCCATGGCAGAGCTTGCAAGTGTTGCAGGTGTAATCGTGGCAGGTTTTGCGCTCATTATGTCTTCAACTTTTAGATCAAAAATCTGCTTATTCATATTACGTCTTAAATCGCCATCTGTAATGATACCGACAATTTTTTTGGTTTGATCTATAATGGCAACACAGCCAAAGCCTTTTTGAGAAATTATCTCAACAGCGCTCTGCATTGGGGTGCCAAGAGTAGCAATTGGCAATTCATCTATGCCATGCATGATTTCGTTGACTGAAGTTAAATTCGCGCCAAGCGAACCACCTGGGTGATATGTTTTAAAATCACTTGCAGAGAAGCCTTTTGATTCTAGCAATGAAATAGCCAGTGCATCGCCCATAGCAAGTTGTAGCAATGTAGATGTTGTTGGGGCTAGACCATTTGGGCATGCCTCTTGTAGTTTTGGTAGCTTGAGGCAAATCTTAGATTCTTTTGCAAGCGTTGAATTGTTGTCACGTGTTATTGCAATGAGGGGAATAGAAAAGCGATTTGCAAATGCAACAATGCCTTTTAATTCGCTGGTTTCACCTGACCAAGACAGCGCTAAAACAGCATCGTCTCGTGCTATCATACCAAGATCGCCATGGTTGGCTTCTGCTGGGTGAACGACGTATGCAGGCCTTCCGGTCGAAGCTAAGGTAGCT
>JBGCEA010000270.1:0-9356 GCA_045105915.1 Nitratireductor sp. | reverse complement strand
TGGGTGGCTAATTATACTTTGTCGCCTGCGGGCATGGTTGCGAAAATGGTGCTACGCTCACCTGGCGCGCTAGATCCATTGCCTATGAGTGAGGCATTTGTTTTTTCTGGAACGCGCCCAGAAAAGCTAACGCCTGCAAGACAGCGTATATTAGAAGTGATTGAAGATGGTTTTGCTTGGACCAAGTCTGGCCTCTCTCATGCTGCTGGCACATCTTCTTCTGTAATAAATGGATTGATAAAACAAAAAGTTTTGCAATCTGTTCAAGTGCCAGCACCACTTGTTGTGCGGGAGCCAGATATAGATTTTGCAAAGCCGCAATTGCAAGAAGAGCAAATTTCGTCTGCCAAGCAATTGGTCGATCTTGTGGGCGAGCAAAAATTTTCGGTTGCTTTGTTGGATGGTGTTACGGGCTCTGGCAAAACTGAGGTTTATTTTGAAGGCGTTTCAAAGGCTATAGAGGCTGGGCGGCAAGTTCTTATTTTGCTACCAGAAATTGCGCTAACCAATAGTTTTTTAGATAGGTTTGAAGCGCGTTTTGGAGTTCGCCCTGGCGAGTGGCATTCTGATATTAGCCCTAAAAAACGCGAGCATTTGTGGCGCCAAATAGCAACTGGAGAAGTAAGGTGTGTGGCGGGCGCAAGGTCTGCATTGTTTTTGCCGTTTAAAGAGCTTGGCTTAATTGTGGTCGATGAAGAGCATGACAGCGCTTATAAGCAAGAAGATAGAGTGTTTTATAATGCGCGCGATATGGCGGTGGTGCGCGGCAACCTTGCCAATGCGCCAGTTATTTTAGCCTCTGCTACGCCCAGTATTGAAAGCCGTGTAAATGCAGATAGAGGCAAATACACATATATAAGAATGGAAAACAGATATGGCGGTGCAACACTGCCAGACTTGAAAACCATTGATATGCGCAAAAAACCGCCACCAAAAGGCTCGTTTATTTCGCCAGTTCTCACAAAAGCTGTAGAGCAGTCTTTGGCAGATAAAAAGCAAGCGCTTTTGTTTTTAAATAGGCGTGGTTATGCACCGCTCACTTTGTGCCGTGTTTGTGGCCATAGGTTTGAGTGTAATAATTGTTCTACATGGCTGGTTGAGCATCGCTTTAGAAAGCAATTACAATGCCACCATTGTGGGCACAATGAACCCACACCAGAAGCATGCCCAAGCTGCGGTACGTTAGATCATTTGGTTGCTTGTGGGCCAGGGGTTGAGCGCCTTGCAGAAGAAGTGGTTGGTCTGTTTCCTGATGCGCGCACTTTAATTTTATCATCTGATTTATCTGGCGGTGTTAAGCGCCTTCGATTAGAGCTCGATGCCATTGCAAATGGCGATGTAGATATTGTTGTAGGCACACAATTGGCGGCAAAGGGGCATAACTTTCCGCTCATGAATTGTGTCGGTGTGATTGATGCAGATTTGGGGTTGGCAAATGGAGACCCAAGAGCTGCAGAGCGCACTTTCCAATTGTTAAGCCAAGTGACAGGCAGAGCAGGGCGCGCGGGTGGCGATAGTACAGGTTATTTGCAAACGTATCAGCCAGAGCATCCTGTTTTAAATGCAATTGCCAGCGGAGATCGTGAAACGTTTTATGAGCGCGAGATAGCAGGGCGACAAGCATCGCAATTGCCACCCTTTGGTAGGCTTGCAGCTATTATTGTTTCTGCAAGTTCAAAGCGCGAGGCAGAGGGCTATGCAAGAGCCATTCGCCAAGTTGCGCCGCCAGTGTCTGGCATATCCATTCTTGGGCCAGCAGAAGCGCCTATTGCTGTGGTTCGCGAGCGGCACAGATTTAGATTGTTAGTGCATGGCGAATTGGGCGTTGCCTTGCAGCCATGGCTTCGAAAGCTGTTTGCCGCTTGCCCAAAAATCAAAGGGTCTTTGCGAGTTCAGTTAGATGTAGATCCGCAAAGCTTTTTGTAGGCTTCTTTATCTGTTTTCAAAATTCATATTCGTGAAAATAAATTATTCAAAATCAAATTAAAGTCTGTTTTAGAGATATAAGTTGAACCATGGAATTATTTAACGTGTCTATAGAGCTCTTTTTGGCTGTATTCATCCCTTTCATCACGGTGTTTGTGGGAGCTATATATTTTGTCGCGCCAAAATTTGCATTTCATTATGTAGGCTTGGATGCGCAAATCAATTTTCCAGAGGCTTTTGGCGAAGCTAGATCTACCTTTGCAGGATTTTTAATCGCGCTTGGTGCGTTATGCGCCTTTTTTAAAGAGCCTATCTTATATTTTGTGCTGGCAAGTGCTTGGGGCTTTGTGGCGTTTGGTAAGCTAATACAAATTATAATCGATGGAGATAAGCGCAAGAGTACAATTTTACGTTTTGGCCTAAGTGTCTTTTTGAGCGCTGGTTTGTTTTATCTCATCATGATGAATGGCATGACGTTAAATAGCGTTGAATTTAATTTCAATCTTCTGCAAAGCGGAATAGCGGCTTCTATTAGTGCGTTTGTCACGCTTTTATTTGGGTTGTTGTGTTTTTTGATGCCTGCTTATTCGGCAAAATTAATGCGCATAAGGGGTGTTGAGGCTATTAAGGGCTCTGCTGGCGAGCTGCGTGGCAATATTGCAGGCTTTTATTTGGCGCTCTCATTAGCTGTTTTGCTGCTAGGTGGCACGCATATTGTGCTGGCGCTTGGTATATGCTGGCTAATGACCGCATTTGGGCGAATGGTGTCTATGATCTTTGATGGCACCAGCAATTTATTTAATTGGCTATCATTAATTGTGGAATTATCTTTGGCTTGTTTGCCGCTTTTAAGCGCTTTTGGCGTTCTTTAGTCGTAGAATCATACTTTTTTTGCGCACGTAACTGGCAAAAATGTATAGAAAAGCGCGTTTTTTTGTATTTTTTGCTCACTTTTTACCAAAGTGCGACAATCGTGCTTTAAAAGTAGACTAATTTCCCACACTCTTTGTGTTGCGAGTCTCATATCACTGTGCTAGTGGAAGCGCGAGCGCAAAGATATTTTATGTACTTTTGCGGTCAAATTTTGAAAAGATCAATTAGTTCAATAACTTAAATATTTTACGGTGAAATTGATTCATTTGTGAACGTTTTAATTGAGCTAAAATGTAGGACTGTTAGACTTTGGCTGATACCGCCTCTATATCTTCTGGAATTACAGGACGCTATGCGAGCGCTCTTTTTGAGCTTGCATTGGCAGAGAAAAAGCTTGGCGCTGTAGAAAAAGACTTGGTTCGTTTTGACGCGCTATTGGCTGGCTCTGCGGACATGAAGCGTTTGGTAGAATCTCCAGTATTTACATCAGACGATCAACTCAATGCAGTTGATGGCGTTCTGGCAAAAGCAAAAATTACAGGTCTTGTGGGCAATTTTGTTCGCACTGTAGCCTCTAACCGCCGTTTGTTCGCGATGCCTGGGATGCTTTCTGCATTTCGTGCGCTTCTTGCTGAGCACAAAGGTGAGGCATCAGCTGATGTGGTTGTCGCGAAAGCGCTGACACCTGCACAGACCAAAGAATTGAAGGCAGCACTGAAGAGTGTTGTCGGCAAGAACGTTGCGATTAATGCAACGGTCGATCCGTCTATTCTAGGCGGCATGATTGTTAAAGTTGGCTCACGCCAAATTGATACATCGCTTCGTACTAAATTATCTTCGCTCAAGCTATCGCTCAAAGAGGTCAGCTAAATGGACATTCGTGCAGCAGAAGTTTCTGCAATACTAAAAAAACAAATCAAGAATTTTGGCAAAGAGGCGCAAGTCTCTGAAGTTGGTCAGGTTCTTTCAGTGGGTGATGGTATCGCCCGTGTATATGGCCTTGATAACGTTCAGGCTGGTGAGCTCGTTGAGTTTCCAGGCGGCGTCTCAGGAATGGCTCTAAACCTTGAAGCTGACAATGTCGGCGTAGTGCTTTTCGGCGATGACCGTGGCATTAGAGAAGGTGATACAGTTAAGCGTACAGGCGCTATCGTTGACGTACCAGTAGGTAAAGAGATGCTAGGGCGTGTTGTGGATGCTCTTGGTAATCCGATTGATGGCAAAGGCCCAATCAAAGCTAAGAAGCGTGCCCGTGTTGATGTAAAAGCACCAGGCATTATTCCTCGTAAATCTGTGCATGAGCCAATGGCTACAGGTCTTAAATCTATTGATGCATTGATCCCAGTTGGTCGTGGTCAACGTGAGTTGATCATTGGTGACCGTCAAACTGGTAAGACGGCTATTATTTTGGATACGTTCCTTAATCAAAAGCCAGCGCATGAAAGTGGTAGCGAAACAGAGAAACTATATTGTGTTTATGTGGCTGTTGGCCAAAAACGCTCTACTGTTGCTCAGTTCGTTAAAACATTGGAAGAGCGCGGCGCACTAGAATATTCTATTGTTGTTGCTGCTACGGCTTCTGATCCAGCGCCTATGCAATTCTTGGCTCCATTTGCTGCTTGTGCAATGGGCGAATTCTTCCGCGACAATGGCATGCATGCTCTTATCGGTTACGATGATTTGTCAAAACAAGCTGTTGCTTATCGTCAAATGTCACTTCTACTTCGTCGTCCTCCGGGCCGTGAAGCTTATCCTGGTGACGTTTTCTACCTTCACTCTCGTCTGCTTGAGCGTTCAGCTAAGCTAAATGAAGAGAATGGTTCTGGTTCTTTGACAGCTCTGCCTGTGATTGAAACACAAGGTAATGACGTGTCTGCGTTTATTCCAACCAACGTGATTTCGATCACAGATGGTCAGATTTTCCTTGAAACTGATTTGTTCTTCCAAGGTATTCGCCCTGCGGTGAATGTGGGTCTTTCAGTTTCTCGCGTTGGTTCTGCCGCGCAAGTTAAATCTATGAAGCAGGTTGCTGGTTCTATTAAAGGTGAGTTGGCTCAGTATCGTGAGATGGCTGCGTTTGCTCAGTTTGGTTCAGATCTTGATGCATCAACACAACGTTTGTTGAACCGTGGTGCACGTTTGACTGAATTGCTAAAACAGCCTCAGTTCTCACCATTGAAAACTGAAGAGCAAGTTGCAGTGATTTATGCAGGTGTGAACGGTTATCTTGATGATATCGACGTTACTAAAGTGGGTGCGTTTGAAGCTGGTCTTCTTGCATCACTTCGCGGAAAGCACAAAGCATTGCTTGGTACTATTCGTGATGACGCTAAATTGACAGATGCATCAACTGATAAACTTAAAGCTGCTATTGAGAGCTTTGCAAAAAGCTTCTCATAAGTAGTTGAGCGTAACTAATTGAAAGTGACACGGTAAAGCATAATGGCTTCACTTAAGGATCTTAAAAACAGAATTGCCTCAGTTAAGGCGACGCAAAAAATCACCAAAGCCATGCAAATGGTGGCGGCGGCTAAATTGCGTCGTGCACAACAAGCGGCAGAGCAAGCGCGCCCTTATTCGGCGCGTATGGCTGCTGTTCTTGGCAATTTGGCTAAAACAATGGAAGGTGCTGAAAATGCGCCTCAATTGTTGGCTGGTAATGGCAATGACAAAACACATTTGTTGGTTGTTGCAACTGCTGAGCGTGGTCTATGCGGTGGTTTTAATTCGTCTATTGCAAAAATTGCGCGCCTTAAAGCACGTGAATTGATTGCAGAAGGCAAGGAAGTTAAAATCTATTGCGTTGGCAAAAAAGGCTATGACGCACTTAAATCTGAATTTGCTTCAATTATTATTGAGCAAATCGACTTTCGTGCAGTTCGTCATATCTCATTCAATGAAGCGAACACTGTTGGTGAGCGCATTATTGAAATGTTTGAAGCTGGCGAATTTGATGTTTGTACGCTTTTCTATTCTGAGTTTAAGTCTATCATTTCGCAAATTCCAACCGCTCAACAATTAATACCAGCTGCTGTTGGTTCTGTTGAGGGCGAAGAAGCTGAAGCTGATGTGTCATATGATTATGAGCCAGATGAAGAAGCTATATTGGGCGATTTATTGCCTCGCAATATTTCTGTTCAAGTGTTTCGCGCATTATTAGAAAACGCTGCTTCTGAGCAGGGTGCACGAATGAGTGCAATGGACAATGCTACGCGTAACGCTGGTGAAATGATCGACAAATTGACGCAAAGCTATAACCGCCAGCGTCAAGCACAGATTACAAAAGAATTGATTGAAATTATTTCGGGCGCGGAAGCGCTTTAAGTTTGGAGAGACACTATGGCTAAAGCTGCTGCTAAAAAAGCACCTGCTAAAAAAGCATCCGCAAAGAAAGCTGCCCCTTTAAAAGGCGCAACTGGCAAGGTTACTCAGGTAATTGGCGCTGTTGTTGATGTGCAGTTCACTGGTGCGCTACCTGAAATTCTGAACTCTCTTGAGACAGATAATAATGGTCAGCGACTTGTGCTTGAGGTTGCTCAACACGTTGGTGAAAACACTGTTCGTACCATCGCGATGGATTCTACAGAGGGTCTAGTTCGCGGCCAACCTGTTAAAGATACAGGTGGCCCTATTGAAGTGCCGGTTGGCGAAGAGACTTTGGGTCGTATCATGAGCGTGATTGGTGAGCCAATCGATGAAGCTGGTCCTGTTAAGACTAAAGCTGTTCGCGGCATTCACCAGCCTGCTCCAGAATTTGTAGAGCAATCTACAGAAGCTGAGATCTTGGTAACTGGTATTAAGGTTGTTGACCTTCTAGCGCCTTATTCAAAAGGTGGTAAAATTGGTCTGTTTGGTGGTGCCGGTGTTGGTAAAACCGTTCTAATTCAAGAGCTAATCAACAACATTGCTAAAGCACACGGTGGTTACTCTGTGTTTGCTGGTGTTGGTGAGCGTACACGTGAAGGTAATGACCTTTACCACGAGATGATTGAATCTGGCGTGAATGTTGATCCTAAAGAGAACAAAGGTTCTACTAAGGGTTCTAAATGTGCGCTAGTGTTTGGTCAGATGAATGAGCCTCCAGGGGCGCGTGCTCGTGTTGCTCTTACTGGTCTAACAATTGCGGAAGATTTCCGTGATAAAGGCCAAGACGTTCTATTCTTCGTTGATAACATTTTCCGCTTTACACAAGCGGGTTCTGAAATGTCAGCGCTATTGGGTCGTATTCCTTCTGCTGTGGGTTACCAACCTACTTTGGCTACCGATATGGGTGCCATGCAAGAGCGTATTACAACAACTCAAAAAGGTTCTGTTACTTCAGTGCAAGCCGTTTACGTGCCTGCCGATGATTTGACCGATCCAGCGCCTGCTTCAACATTCGCCCACCTAGATGCGACAACCGTTCTTAACCGTTCGATTGCTGAAAAAGGTATTTATCCTGCGGTGGATCCACTAGATTCAACATCTCGTATTCTCGATCCGCTAGTGATCGGTGAAGAGCACTATAAGTGTGCGCGCGATGTGCAAGAAGTTCTTCAGCGTTATAAAGCGCTACAAGATATTATTGCTATTTTGGGTATGGACGAGCTTTCAGAAGAAGACAAAATTACTGTTGCTCGTGCTCGTAAAGTTGAGCGCTTCTTATCTCAGCCATTCTTCGTGGCGGAAATCTTTACTGGCGCGCCTGGTAAATTGGTTCCTCTTGAAGATACTATTCGTGGTTTCCGCGATTTGGTTGACGGCAAATACGATCACCTACCAGAAGCTGCATTCTACCTAGTTGGTTCTATCGAAGAAGCTGTAGAAAAAGCACAAAAAATGGCTGCAGAAGCTGCTTAATTTAAGCGTAAAGGACTAAATCGAAATGGCTAATGCCTTTACATTTGAGCTTGTATCACCTGAAAAACTTATTCTTTCAGGTGAAGCAAGTGATGTAATCGTTCCAGGTAGCGAAGGCTACTTCACGGTTATGGCTAACCATGCGCCTTTAATGTCTACTGTTAAGCCGGGTGTGGTTGAAGTTACTATGGCTGACGGCGAAAAGCATTCTATCTTTGTAAAAGGTGGTTTTGCAGACGTTTCGCCAGCAGGCTTTACACTTCTTGCAGAGCAAGCAACACCAATTAGCGAATTAGAAGCATCTGATTTAGATGCTCAAATTACTGCGGCTGATGAAGCAGCAGAAAACGCTAAAACTGATGGCGCTAAAGAAGCCGCTATTCAGCTTTCAAGTCAATTGAAAGAAGTTAAAGCAGCGCTTTAATCTTTGTAGCGAATTAAGAATTCAAAAGCCGCTTTACACTATGTGTAGGGCGGCTTTTTTTGTTTGGATATAATGTGGGGTGATAGTGTCTACGTCGGCCCAGTGCATTGCTCTGCTTGTCTTGCCACTCGGGAAAACCGTAAACGGTTTTCTCCTGTTGGCTCTACGACTTCGCGACACAGGGTGTCGCTTGTCTTGCCTGTTGGCTTTTCGCGGTTCTTGCGAACCGCTCCACTAGTAGAAAAGGCTTACACTATGTTTTGCTTCAGCGAAGAAAAGCCAGCGTTCTGCAAATAGTGCGCCAATGAAGCTAATGCTTGCCGCGATAAGCAGATAAGTTGCAAGGCTGCTAGACAGCGCGAAGAAGCATAGAACTAGCGGAATGAGCAGCCCAAAGATAAGTGACAAGACGCGTAATTTGTTAGCGTGTTTGCGGCCAATTTGGTGCACCATTTCTTTTGTTAAATAGTTTTCGCCAGTATGTGGGCGCTCTAGCAAGCGCACCTTGCCCAAATGGCCAAGGCCAGTGGCTGTGCCTGTATTTGAGCCAGTATCGCTAAAGCCAACTTTTAGTGCACGCGACCACCAAATAATTTTAGCAATCCAAGCAAACAGAATAAGCGCCATGCAAATATGCGGCGTTAAAAAGCCAAATAGCGTGAAAGAATTGCTAAAGCTTGCTGCTAATAAAAAGCCAGAAGCGGCAGAGAATGCCAAATAGCAAACAGGTGTAATGGCGCTATGCCAGGTTGGTACGGTTTTGATTTGTGTATAAATCATGGCCGTTGTGAAAACTGTGGCGATAGCCAAAAGGGCAGATGCCCAACCCAGCCATTCGTTTCGCTCGCCCGTAAACATCCATAGTAGCGAATAGGCCGCGAAAACCAATAAGCACAAAACAGCCGCGACGCCTTCGCGTGATAACCAAGAAGAACGCCACTGCGAAAAGGCACGCAAAGCACGCTCTGGGTGGCCTAGGTGAAATGTAGAAGAGATAAGGCCAGCGGCGCTTAAGCCGCCACCAAGCAAGCAGATTAAAAAGGCAGAAAGCATGTCGCCGCGCATTGGAAAGCCAAAGCCTAACATTGCAATGAGGCCAAAGCCTGCGCCAGATGACACTGTGAAGAATATTACCGATAAAGCTGGGTGCATGTTCTTAACCTAATTTTTCTAGTGCGCGGTCAATCCAGCCCAAAAGGCCTTCTTCGGCTTTTGGAGCAAAGGCTGGTGCAAGTTCTTTTGCGCTGGCGCTGTGTTCTGCTTTTTCGCGTGGTGGCAAATATTTGTTTACTGG
>JBGCEA010000269.1:0-4528 GCA_045105915.1 Nitratireductor sp. | reverse complement strand
AACATCGTAAAAGACGCAACGCTTTCAAACGAAGCATTAGAAGCAAATGCAAGACTGCTAGAAAGTGTATTAGACGATTTTGGTGTTAAAGGCGAAATCATTCAGGTGCACCCGGGCCCAGTTGTAACCCTATACGAATTAGAACCAGCGCCAGGTATCAAATCTTCTAGAGTTGTTGGCCTTGCAGACGATATTGCACGTTCAATGAGCGCAATTGCTGCACGTGTTGCGGTAATTCCTGGTCGTAATGCCATTGGTATCGAATTGCCAAATCTAAATCGTGAAACAGTTTATCTGCGCGAAACACTGTCTTCTAACAATTATGAAAACAGCAAAGCCAAATTGCCATTAGTACTTGGTAAAACAATTGGCGGCGATCCTGTGATTGCCGATTTGGCTAAAATGCCTCACTTACTTGTAGCGGGTACAACCGGTTCTGGTAAGTCGGTTGCGATGAACACAATGATCTTGTCAATTTTGTACAAGCTAAACCCAGCGCAAGTTAAAATGATCATGATTGATCCAAAGATGCTGGAACTTTCAATCTATGACGGCATTCCTCATCTTCTAACGCCAGTTGTAACCGACCCTAAAAAGGCAGTGGTTGCACTAAAATGGACAGTACGCGAGATGGAAGATCGCTACAAAAAAATGTCTAAGGTTGGCGTTCGTAATATCGATGGCTTTAACCAGCGCGTTGAACAAGCACGCATAAAAGGCGAGCCAATAACTCGCACTATTCAAACTGGTTATGATGGCGAATCTGGCGAAGCGATCTATGAAACTGAAGAGCTGAACCTAGAGCCAATGCCGTTCATTGTTGTGCTAATCGATGAGATGGCCGATCTTATGATGGTAGCTGGTAAAGACATTGAAGGTACAATTCAGCGTCTTGCCCAAATGGCACGTGCTGCTGGTATTCACGTTATCATGGCAACTCAAAGACCATCAGTTGACGTGATTACAGGTACAATTAAAGCCAACTTCCCAACACGTATCTCATTCCAAGTGACCTCAAAAATTGATTCGCGCACCATTCTTGGCGAGCAGGGCGCTGAGCAATTACTAGGCATGGGTGACATGCTTTACATGGCAGGCGGCGGAAGAATTCAGCGTGTTCACGGTCCATTTGTTGCTGATGAAGAAGTAGAGACAATTGTAAACCACCTTAAAACACAAGGTGTGCCTCAATATCTTGAAGCGGTTACAGAAGAAGTTGAAGAAGAGGGCGCAGAAGGCGGTGCAGATGGCGCAGATGCTGGCACTCAGTCTAATGACATTTACGACCAGGCAGTTGCAGTTGTTCTTCGTGATCGCAAGGTTTCAACATCATACATTCAAAGACGCTTAGGAATTGGCTACAACAGAGCCGCAACTTTGATCGAGCGCATGGAAGATGAAAAACTAATTGGCCCAGCAAACCATGCAGGCAAAAGAGAAATACTTGTGCCTGATGAGAATGAAACCTTTTAGACAATTATGAATAAACGCCATGTTTTAAACATGTCGCAATGCCATAAACAATTATTCAAACTTGGGCGATCTTTGGAGAATTTAATGCTAATTAGCAATTTGATAGTCAAAAACATAAAATCAGCATTTAGTGCACTTGCACTTGTGTTAGCTGTCTCAACTTTTGCAAATGCAAATGAGCGCGAAGACACAATAAGAGCGCTTAGCGACCACTATGCAAAAGTGCCAACAATGTCTGGTGAGTTTTTACAATTTGGTCCTAAAGGCCAACAAAATGGCGGCACTTTTTATTTAGCGCGCCCTGGCAAAATTCGTTTCGAATATGAAGAGCCTTCTCCAATTGAAGTGGTATCAAATGGCTTAAGCGTTGCTGTGCTTAACAAGCAACTTAAAACATTTCAGTCTTACCCGCTAAAAAAGACACCCCTTAAATTACTTTTAGACAATAAGATAAGTGTCAAAAACAATTCTATTAAATCTGTAAAAGTAGAAGAAGATGTCACGACCATCGTAATGGGCGACAAGCAACTATTTGGCAATTCTGTTATTACGCTTTTGTTTGATCCAAAAACATTTGATTTGCGTCAATGGACAATCAAAGACGCGCAGGGCAAAGAAACCTCAGTACTGATCTTCGATGTTCAAAAAAATGTGAAACTTTCAAACAGATTGTTTCAATTCAGCAAAGTAAAATATAAGCGCAAATAATCGCTCAATATATTCTAAAATAAAAAAGGCGTTGATAGATTCTATCAGCGCCTTTTCTTTGTTCTTATGCACTTGCCAATATTAAGTTTACCCATATGGTAAAAAAAATTATTGGAGCAAATCATGACATTCAAACTCATTACTTGGAACATTAATTCTGTGCGTCTACGCATGCCGCTAATTCAAAAATTAGTTGAAATGCACGACCCAGACATCATTTGTTTTCAAGAAATCAAATGTCAAAACGATCAGTTTCCAACCAAAGCGTTTGAAGAGCTTGGCTATGTGCACCAAGCAGTACACGGCCAAAAGGGGTATCATGGCGTTGCCACTGTTTCAAAAACGCCGCTCACCAACACCCATTCAACAGACTATGTAAATATGGGCGATACACGCCACATATCTACCAATTTTGAAGTAGGCGGCAAAACCATGAATGTGCATAATTTTTATGTACCTGCTGGTGGTGACGAGCCAAACATTGAGATCAATCCAAAATTCGATCACAAGCTAAAATTCATTGAGCAAATGAAAGAGCTAAACGCCGTTGAAAAAAACATACCTTCTATTTTGGTAGGTGATCTAAACATCGCGCCATTAGAAGAAGATGTTTGGTCACATAAACAACTTTTAAAAGTTGTTAGCCACACACCTGTAGAAGTAGAAGGCCTGACACACTTAATGGAAGGTGGAGATTGGAAAGATCTCATTCGCCAGCACATACCAGTGCCAGAAAAAGTTTTCACATGGTGGAGCTATCGCTCGAAAGATTGGAAAGTAAACAATCGTGGCCGTAGACTAGACCATGTTTGGGCCGCAGATGAAATTGCGCAAAAGCTTACAAATATTGAAATTGTGTCAGAAGCACGCGACTGGGAAAAATGCTCAGACCACGTGCCTGTAATTGCCAGCTTTAATTTCGACTAAGATAAATTTGGAATTCTATCCAGCTTAGACTGAATATGGCTCAGTTTATTGATTGTTTTATCAACGTTATACTGAATGCGCTCGAGCAATAAATTTGCAAGTTCTGGATATTCGCCAAGAAGTTTTAAAAATAAATCTCTAGAAATAAACAGCAGCTCAGTTTCTACAACACCAACAGCATTGGCAGCGCCTTTATAAGCAGAAACAAGCGCAAGTTCGCCAATCAGCTGGCCAGTTCCATACGTCTCAACCAAGTTTTCTTCGCTACCCGAATATTGAACAAAATCAATTTGACCAGACAACACTATATATCCGCCCAGCAACAAATCGTCTTGCTGGAACAGTGTTTTACCAGCGCGCACTTTTCTTGGCTCAGCACCAAAAACAATTAGGCGTAATTGCTCTTGCGTGAAACCATCAAAAAGAGGCACATTTTGTAAATGTTGAATGTAAGTATCTAAGCTCATGTTTTGCTTGTAACGAAAAAAGCCGCTCTTTAAAAGCGGCTTCTTGATTGTATTAGATTTTAAGTTAAGGCCTAAATTAAGGAACTAATTTATAGCCGCCACCTTCTGTTACCAACAATTTAGCATTCGAGGGGTCGCGCTCAACCTTTTGTCTTAATCTATAAATATGAGTTTCTAGCGTGTGTGTTGTTACACCAGAATTGTAACCCCAAACTTGCTCTAGCAACTCATCGCGACCAACAATTTTTTGTTCAGCGCGATATAGATATTTCATAATGGCTGTTTCTTTTTCAGTTAAACGAACCTTACTTCCATTACCTTCAACCAAAAGTTTTTGAGCAGGCTTAAATGTATAAGGGCCAACAGCAAACACAGCATCTTCACTTTGTTCGTGCGTTCTAAGCTGTGCTCTAATACGTGCTAAAAATACAGCAAATCTAAATGGCTTAACAACATAGTCATTTGCACCAGCTTCTAGACCCAAAATTGTATCAGAATCTGTGTCATGACCCGTAAGCATAATGATAGGCGCTCTAAAGCCACCTTTTCTCAAAAGTTTTACAGCTTCGCGCCCATCCATATCCGGCAGACCTACATCCATAACAAGCAAATCAACATGCCCATTGCGTGCAGCCTGGACACCTTTAGTGGCGGTCGCTTCAGAGATCACATGAAATTCTTCATATAATGACAGTTGTTCATTTAAAGCTTCACGCAGCTCTTCATCATCATCAACCAATAATATTGTACGCACTGCCATTTCAATTCTCCCAATATATTGATTTAAAAGTTCAAACCAATAAGACTGATTATGTACTATATGTGTTTCAAAATAATATATTCAATCATAAAATCAGTTTGTCTGATTGAATTTACACACTATTACCAGCGAATATGAAATTTAAAAGGCGATCACGTACAAATACACGTTGGTGTGATTGAAACTGAAAAAA
>JBGCEA010000268.1:0-2627 GCA_045105915.1 Nitratireductor sp. | reverse complement strand
TATGTTTTTGCGCTCTACTTTTTGGGGTGTTGTTGTATTCTTCTCATTCATGCGAAACCTTTATCATGAAGTATTTAAGAGCGCATCATTTTTGTAACATTGATATGTTAATGCGCTGAATTGAGATTTGACAAAACCATGTATTAAAATCTAAATTGAAGTTACAGGGGCTGGCAAGGGCCTCGTGAGGCGCCAGCTCATCTTGCATCCAATTTTTCATCCCATCACCTTATATGGAGGATGCTAACATGGCGTCATACAACGAAATATCTGTGCAAAGCCTATACCGGTTAATTGGCACACCAGAATGCCCCACTATTCTTGACGTTAGAATAGATGAAGACTTTGAACAAGATCCCCAACTCATACCAACTGCGCGTCGTCATTCTTATGCAGATGTTTCTAGTTTAAAAGATGAGTTGCAAAATTGTTCCGTCATTGTTTGTTGTCAAAAAGGTTTGAAATTAAGCCAAGGTGCGGCGGCGGTTTTAAGAAATTTAGGCATTCAAGCAGAAGTGCTAGAAGGTGGGCACCTTGCATGGGCGCAAGCCGGCCTTCCATTGGTAAATGTTGATAAAATTCCAACAGAGCAAGACACTGATCAGCATCATGGTGGCTATTTGTGGGTGACAAAGCAAAGGCCAAAAATAGACAGAATTGCATGCCCTTGGTTGATCCGCAGATTTGTAGATCCACAAGCGCAATTTTTATTTGTGGCCAACTCGCAAGTGTTAAATGTAGCAGAGCGCTTTAATGCGACCCCCTTTGATGTAGAAGATGTTTTTTATACGCATAGAGAAGAAAAATGCACCTTCGATACAATGCTTGAAGAGTTTGGTTTAAAAACGCCAGCTCTAGAACGCCTTGCAACTATTGTTCGTGCAGCAGATACAAACCAACACGATTTAGCCCCTCAAGCCGCAGGTCTATTAGCAATTTCAATAGGACTTTCAAGAGTTTATAGAGATGATTTAGAGCAGTTAGATGCAGGGCTATTAATCTACGATAGTTTGTATCGTTGGGCGCGTGATGCAAGTGAAGAAGGCCATGACTGGCCTCAGCATCAAAAGGGCAAATAGATATGAGCAATTCAAATGAAGCTGCTACAAACGCTACACCTTCTCTTTTGGAGGCCACAAAAATTTGGTTCAAAATTGGTTTGCTCTCATTTGGCGGGCCAGCAGCGCAAATAGCTTTGATGCACAAAATGCTGGTTGATGAGCGTAAATGGCTCAGTGAAAATCAGTTCTTAAGTGCGCTTAGTTTTTGCATGTTATTGCCAGGGCCAGAGGCCATGCAATTGGCAACATTTTCTGGCTGGCGTTTACATGGTGTTTTGGGTGGACTTATAGCGGGGCTTCTTTTTGTGTTACCGGGCGCGGTGGTGATATTTGCATTGGCGGCGCTTTATGTAACCTACGGCAATCTACCCTTCATAGACACGCTCTTTTTAGGCGTGCAAGCAGTTGCGGTGGTGATTGTGATAGAGGCCTTAGTCAAGGTTTCAAAGCGCGCTTTAAAAGAGCCATCGCATTGGTTTATTGCAGGGCTTTCATTCATTGCGCTGTTTTTGTTTTCAGTGCCTTTTCCCATTATTATTTTAGCTGCCGCTATATATGGCGGCCTTTGGGGCGCGCATAAAACAAAAGACAACACATTGGCACCAAAGGTATCTGCATCGCTCACACAAACGCTTAAAACGCTTTTGATAGGCCTTTGCATCTGGGTGCTGCCAATACTTGCAATAGACAGCATATTTGAAGGCGCTATTTTAACGCAAATAGCAATTTTCTTTTCAAAATTAGCGCTGGTCACCTTTGGTGGCGCCTATGCTGTGCTGGCTTATATGGCGCAGAGCGCTGTAGAAGATTTTGGCTGGTTAAGCGCTGCCCAAATGCTCGATGGCTTGGGACTTGCAGAAACAACGCCAGGACCGCTCATTTTGGTGACGCAATTTGTGGGCTTTCTAGCCGCTTTTGGTGAGGGGGGATATGCACTCGCCTTTGCAGGAGGGCTGACAACATTATGGGTCACCTTTGTTCCGTGCTTTATATTTATCTTTATGGGCGCGCCTTATCTTGAATGGGTGTCTGCCCAGCCAAGACTAGAAGGGGCACTACGTGCGATTACAGCTTCAGTTGTAGGCGTCATTTTAAATCTATCTCTTTGGTTTGCTTTGCATGTTGTGTTTCAAGAGGTGATTAAAACTCAATTTGGCGCGCTCAAACTTTGGGTGCCGCAGTTAAGCACCTTCAATAGCCTTGCTATTGGGCTCATCGCATTGTCATTTGTTTTGCTGATTGTGCGCCACATGGCAATTGGCTGGGTGCTGCTTATTTGCGCTTTATGCGCTTGCGCGGCTTGCTATCTTGGCTTTGTAACTTAAGAGCTAGCACTCAGGCACACCTGAAATGCTTGAACGCTTTGTAACGCAAATATACGCTTTTATTAAAGACGCTTGCTAAATGTTTTTTAAGGAGAAAAATGGTGCGGCCGAGACCTAATAGTGACATTTTCATAGTTGAACTAACTCATTGATTCATATAATTTTGTTTGACGTCAACGCCTATGGAACAGATTAAGGATATTGCATAAGGGAGTGTTTTTGGCTCATCATTGCTAATCAA
>JBGCEA010000267.1:0-8084 GCA_045105915.1 Nitratireductor sp. | reverse complement strand
TATTATACTTGGCCACAAAAGCTGGCATGGGCTTTGCCATGCTGCCCAATTGGGCAACAAGTAAAGATTTACAAAATGGAAATTTAGAATTGGTCATGCCACATCTTCTTTGGCCAAAACTACACATACATGCCATTTATGCTGATCGAAGTTATATGCCAGCGAAAGTTCGCAGCTTTTTAGATTTTCTTGCAGGGCCAGAAGGCATTAAATCAGCGGTTAGCTAAATTGAGTTTATCAAAGCTTTTGATAGGTCTACTAGCAATCAATTGTTAAAACCAAAAATCACAATCTTCTTGGTTTTGCCTTTTACTTTTATCGAAGGCAAATCTTTGAATTTAGATTGAAGCTTATTTGGCAAATCCTCATAGACAGCTTTTGAAATGAGCGTCTGGCGCGCATCGGCCTTTGAGCAAAGCCGCGCAGCTAAATTCACATGATCACCAAGCACTGTATAATCCATGCGATCGCGGCTGCCCATAGCCCCCACCACAACAGCGCCCATATCAAGACCAATCCCAATTTCAAGACCTGAATTTGGCAATTGCTCTTTTGACAAATCCATGGCCTTCATAATTTCTAATGCACAGCGCACCGAATTTTCGCCCATTTTATCGTCATGAAAAACCGCCATTATTTGATCACCAACATATTTATCAATGTCGCCATTATGTTTGGTTACAATATCGCCCAGCTTTTGAAAGTAATGGTTTAAGACAGACACAACCTCTTCAGGTTCTCTGGTTTCAGAAAACGCGGTGTAACCACGTATGTCGGCAAATAAAATAGAAACCTTCTCGCGCCCGCCCCCAAGCGAAACCTTGCTATCATTTGAGGTTGAGATGGCTTTCATTGTGCCATGCGACACAAATTTTTGCAGTTCAAGACGTTCACTCAATTGCACGATCATATCGTTAAAGCGCGCCGCAAGCGTTCCAATTTCATCGCGGCTATTTATGTTTTCAACCTTAAAATCTAAATCGCCCCCTGCAACTTTTATCGCAGCGTCAGAAATTTTCATGATCGGCCTAGAGATGCGTAGCGAAAATAATATGGCGCCAATTAGCGCGGCCAACAAACCTAAAGACAACCAAAGCCCCAAACTCGAAATCATTCGCGTTACTGGCAAATAGGCATCTTCTTCAGACTTTTGCACCAATACCGCCCAAGGAAACGGCCTTGTAAAAGACATCGCCCCAAGCGAAATTTTTTTATTCTTCAATTCATATGGTTTTACGCTTAAAGCGCCAGAGCCACTTTCTAATAGAGTAATGGCCTCTTTCAGCATGTTTGCGTTTTCAAACTTTTTATCGTTGCTCGAAAATAAAATATTCTCATCGCCATCAACAACATGAATATTGCCTGTAAGGGCAAAAGGATGATTTGCAACAATCTCACGCAATTTTTGTAAATTGATTTGCGCATGCAATGTTGCCTCGCGCCCTAAAAATCCGTTCTTTAAAGGAAGAGATGACGTTGCAATCCAATCATCCATTTCTTCAATATAGCTAATTTGAGAAACCCTAGCTTGGTCCCTATCAATTATGGCATCTAGCAAAACACCCGACGTATCTACATTTAATATCGCCAAAGGATCATCAAAGGTTTTAGAGAGTTCTTCAACATATCTTTGCTGCGAGATAACAATAGGTGCTGGTGCGCCTTGCACATCTACTTGCAAAGCCACAATGTCTGGCAACTCAATAAGCCCTTGCTTTAAAACATCGATCTTCTCATCAAAATTCAGCTTATCCCCATCTATAGAATTGCGAATTAGATTGAGCGTTGAAAAAAGACCAAACTCATAAAAGTCATTAAACTCGTCGGTTATTTGTTGTGCTGTTGTTACCAATTGTTCGTTGGCTGTGCTTTTCAACTCGTCTTGCGCAATGCGAATGAGTGACTGACCAGAAACGAGTAAAGGCAACGCCGCAATGATTGCGGCGAAAACAAGCATTTTTGTAAGCAAATTAAAATGCATCAATTTCTGCTTCTAAATTTAGAAGCACCCCACAAGCGTAAGAAGCTAAGACTTAGCCTTACTCATTAACATGCGACTCTACTGTAATATCTACAGTGTCAGATGCAATGCTGCAAGACAAGCCATGTGGGTCGCTGGCTGTGAGTTCTGCTGTATAAGTGCCTGGCTTACTAAACACATAAGATGGTCGCTCACCTTCAAATTCATCACCATTAGAGAGTGACCAATAATAGTAAAGACCATCGCCATCCCCATCGCTAGAGCCGCTTGCATCGAAATTGATGCGATCGCGCGCACCGCCAGCTTTTGCATTTATATCGGCGCCAGCATTGGCTTTTGGCGGAGCATTAATAAACACTTCCATACGTCTTGTGCTGGTGGCGCACATTGAAGCAGAATCGTCCTTCACTTCAAGTTCAACTTGATACTTGCCTGGCTTTTCAAATTTATGGCTCACTTTAGAACCATTAGCTTTATTACCATCGCCAAAATTCCAATCAAAATTAATGATCTCACCATCTTTATCAAAAGATCTTCCGCCATCAAATTCAACACTTAGAGCAGGACATGAGGCCACAAAACGAGCAAGCCTTGGCACGGGCGGCGCATTTACTATCACTTCTTTTGAAGCAAGCAATGGCACCATCTCGCCAGCCATTTCAACAGAGCCACTTACACTCACTGTATATGTGCCAGATCGCGCATAGCTATGTTGCGTTGCTGCGCCATTTGCAGCGCCCGCAGCAGATGCACCATCACCAAAGTTCCATTTAAGTGATGATAAATCGACATCTTGATCAACATTTAGCAATTTAAACGAATGCGCCGCGCCAACACATGCAGCTTGTTGTGCTTCAATTTGAGGAACAAGCGCTGGCAGAACATTTAAGTTAAATACAGTCTCAGAAGTATCATTAGAAACACCTGAATCATCTTTTACGCTCATCTTAACTTCGTATTTGCCAGCCTCGCGCCAAATATGGCTTACCTCAATACCTTTTGCTGTATTGCCATCTCCAAAGTCCCAGTCATACGAAACGATACCACCATCTTTATCAAAAGATACGCCGGCATTTAGTTTTAGAGCACGCCCTGCCACCACTTCATTGTTTGTACTAATCACAGCTTCAGGCGCCTCATTCACCTTAATAACATGCACGCTCTCATTGGTCTCACACTGATCTGCAAGATCGGGCGCTACAACATTTAGCTTAACGCGGTAAGTTCCAGGCTTATCAAACTTATGACGAATTTTTGCACCCATTAGTCCATTACCATCGCCCATATCCCAAGCATATGTTTTAAGCTCAGCCCCATCTGCGTAAGAAAGCGATGCATCAAACTCTACCCACTCACCAAGTGCAGCAGAAGAATTTGCCTTAATAACAGCGCGTGGCGCGTTCACAATTTTCACAGAAACTTCGTCCGTTGAAGTTGGCGAACATTGCCCATCGGTGTCGCCAACAATGGTCAATCTTGCTCTATAAGTGCCAGCAACAGAATAAGAGTGTTTAGGCCTATCGCCTCCACCACTGGTATTGTCGCCAAACTCCCAGTTAAACCTATTCACAACGCCATCAATGTCAGTCGATTTTGTACCATCAAATTGAACAGCCGTATTGGCACACGCTAAAATGTCTTTGCCAGCATTGGCCTGTGGTGCATCTTTAACCGCAATAATAAGCGCGTCGTTATGCGTGTTATTTGGAAGATCAGATTCGTCTTCAACCTTCAGTTTAACATGCTTGACACCCGGTGTATTAAACACGCGTGTTGGATTGATAATCGTATCGCTCTCACCATTTCCAAAATCCCATTCAAAGCGAATAAGATCATTATCAGGATCGCTTGAGCCACTGCCATCAAACACCACTGTATCGCCTACACATACATCTTGATTTTGGCCCGCAACCGCTATGGGTGAGCGATTAATGGTGAGCGTCATTGAATCTACTGATTTTGAATTAGCTAAACCACGACCATCATCCACAGTTAGAATAACAGGATAAACGCCACCATCTGCATAAGTATGCGTGACCTTTGATCCGTATTTAACGTTGCCATCACCCAATTTCCAGCGATATGACAGACCATCATTATCTGCATCAACCGAAGCACCAGCATCTAAAACGATCTGTAGTTTTTCTGAGAAAATATCTTTTCCAGCTTCTGCAATTGGAGCGTGATTTACAAAAATCTGCAAGCTGTCTTGGCTCGTATTATTTTTGGCAACGCTGTCATCATTGACTGTTAAAATAGCCGTATAAATGCCGGGCGTTTCAAACGAACCTTCAAACACTGCTTGTTCACTTGTTTCAAGTTCAGAAGAAAAATCCCATCGCCATGAAGATATCTCACCATTTACATCAAATGAATCTTGCCCATCAAGCGTAAACACTTCACCAGGCGCAACTGCAATATTGGGCCCTGCAATGGCGGTTGGCTTTTCATTCACAACAACACGCACAGATGACACATCAAACGCATTTGCATGGCCAGTATTATCTAACACTTTAAGTTCAACAAAATAGGTGCCCGGTTTTTCAAATGCATGTGAAACGGTTTCGCCAACACCGTTAGAACCATCTTTAAAGTCCCATAGATATTGAGCAATTGAACCATCACTATCTTCAGAGCGCGTACCATCAAATATAACTTCTTCAAGTGGCGCGACTTCAACATCAAAACCAGCATCTGCAATAGGCAGCGCGTTTACTGTTAAGTTCAACTCATCTTGTGCAAGATTGCGTATTGTGCCTGAACTGTCTTCTATTTCTAGCTTCACAACATACTTGCCAGGCTCTCGATATGTGTGCTGAACCTTTTGTCCCTTACCCGTTTTGCCATCACCAAAGTCCCAGCTATAGCGAATGATATCCCCATCAGCGTCAACAGAATTTGATGCATCAAAATAAACAACACTAGCTGTTACATGCTGATCTGAGCCTGCATTTGCAACAGGCGGCTCATTCACCACGATTTCTCGCGTCACAGTGCCAGAGCCGCTTTCAAGTCCAGAATCATCTTGAATCGTCAGCCTTGCCACATAGCGACCAGACTTTGCATATTGGTGCACAACATCACGCCCAATTGCTGCGTTACCATCGCCAAAGTCCCAACTATATTTAATAATATTACCATCCTCATCGCCAGAGCTTTGCCCAGAAAATGGCACAGGCTCATCTATCGCTGCGCCTCTATTGGGCTGCACTCTAGCCACTGGGCTTTCATTGTCTTTATCTAAAACCCTAACAACAATTTCATCACTGGCGTTATCATTGGCTTGTTTTGAACCATCTGTAACTTTTAGTTTTACGTTATATTCGCCGCGCTCAAAGTAAGAGAAGAGAATCTTTTCGCCCTCTCCTATGCTGCCATTGCCAAAGTCCCATTCGTAACGAATGATATTGCCATCTTTGTCAAAAGAACCAGAACCATCAAATTCTACAACATCACCTGCTTTGGTCGTTATGTTTTCACCAGCATTTGCTGTTGGAGCAATGTTTGGCTTTTGAGTGACATACACAGTGAAAGGTATTGTGCTAATACCAGATTCAAAACCAGAATTATCTGTAAGCACCAGCTTTGCGCTATATGCACCTACCTTGTCATATGCATGCGCAACAATTGCCTTGTCTGAGGTAATGCCATTACCAAAATGCCATTCATAGCCCACAATATTGCCATCAATATCTTTGGCGCTAGACGCATCAAAAACAAACTGTTCGCCCTGCACTAAATTGAAACTTTTTGGCAGCGCCAATGTTGGCGCACTATTTGGCGCATGGGCAACATCAATCATAAAGCTGGTTTCGCTTTCTTGATTGCTGCGCCCTGAATCATCACGCACCAACAATGTTACTTTATAAGTGCCTGGCGCTTTGTAGCTGTGGCGAACATTAAAGCCAGACGCTTTATTACCATCGCCCAAATCCCATATATAAGCCAGCAAGCTGCCATCTGTATCGCGCGAGCCTTGTGCATCAAAAGTCACGATTTCATTCACATATGCTTTGCGATCACCGCCCGCTCTTGCAATGCCAGCTTCATTTGGTTTTGGCGCAACAACAATAATAAATTCATCAACGCTTTGGTTGTTTTGCTTACCAGAATTATCTGTAACCGTGAGTTTTGCTTTATACGTATCTGGCGCTTGATAAACATGCTGCGCAGTTAAGCCTTTAGCAAAAGTACCATCGCCAAAGTCCCAATCATACGCCAATATAGTGCCGTCTTCATCGAGCGAACCTTGTGAAGAGAATTTAACAATATCTCCAACAAAACTATCTTGATCGCCATTAGACTTTGCAATTGGTGTAATGTTTTCTTGGTCTTTAACAACTATGGTTTTTGTAAGAGTTTGAACCCCATTTTCGATACCAGAATCATCTTTTATGGTCAGCTTCACTTCATAGCTGCCCTCTTCAAAAAACGCATGCTCAAAGCTCGGGCGATCAACAATTGTGCCATCCGATAGTGTCCATTGATACGAGACAATTTCCCCGTCTTTATCAACAGAGTTAACAGCATCAAATTTAGCTGCAACCGAGGTCAGCATATTGCTTTCAATATCCATTGCCGCAATTGGCGCTACATTAACAACAACAGTAATAGAAGCACTAGAGACACTGTTCTTAGCGCCTTTTTGGTCATCTACCTTTAACTCAACTTCGTAAGTGCCAGCTTTTTCAAATGTGTACTCAGCATCTTTTGTATTGGCAGTTTTACCATCACCAAAGTTCCAAGCATAAACCAATGCATCACCATCCGGGTCGGTGCTGTTTTGTGCGCTCAAACTAACGCTAGAACCAAGAGCCACAATTTGGCCAGCGCCTGCATCTGCAATTGGTGCACCATTCACATCAATAAATTTTGAAACAGTTGTCACGTTACACGGATGATCGCTATCATCAGTCACAGTTAGAGAAACAACATAACGACCATTATCTGCAAATGTATATTTTTGCTCTCCTTGTTTGGTAGAAACCTTATCAACAGGTGTGTCGTCATTGCTTGGGCGTAATTGCCAGTCAAAGCTTTCAAGACCAACCTTTTTCTGCTCAGATTCAAATTTTTCCCATATTGCATTAAACGAGAATTCTTCACCTTGCGCCACAAGATTTGGCGCATCAATTTTGGCAACAGGCGGCGCCTTTACAAACACATCGAAATCTTGCGCAGTGCCATTTCCTATTTGTCCAGAATCATCAAATATTTCTAGGCGAACAGGATAAGACCCCGGCTTTGAATAATTGTGCTCAACCACAGAACCAGAGGCTTGGCTACCATCATGGAAATACCATCTAAATGACAAAGCGCCTTGTGAGCCAGATTTATCAGGATCAAAAGAGTTAGACGCGTCAAACTTCACAAGCTTACAAGTGCGCGGCTCTTGTAAAAGTTCAATCTTTGGACGCTTATTTATTTTAAATTGCTTAGGTGGAAGACTAATAGCAACAGGACGTTTTTTATCATCTTCAGCATAAATACTGGCATCATTTGGCATTTCATAGCCACCAGATAAATTCACTGCAACAAGACTGCCCTTTTCATCTTCTTTCAATGTGACCGTGCCAACACGCCATTCGTCTTGGCCAGAAGGCGCTAAAGACATAGAACGAAAACGCCCAGCAAAAGTGACAGAACCATTTGCACTGTCAAAATTTTCGATTTGTAATTTAGAAACGTCCCTAGGCACATCAACGCCAAGCTGAGTTATGCGCCCATAATTTGCGACACGAACAGAGGGCAAAAATGAATATATTTTACTGCCTTCAATTTCTTCATATGTATCTTTAGAAGAAGAAAGACGAATGTTAATCAAATTACCATCATTGCCTTTTTCGCCCTCAATCAGAACGAAAAACTCTCTGGCATTGGCAACACTCTCGCCCTCTTTAGCATTCACACTAAATAGGCTTGCCCATTTATTATCATAAGCCACATCAGAGCCAATCGAAATGCTATTTAAAATAACACCTTCAATGTTTTCACTTGGCTCGCCCTTACTGTCTCTAAATATGGTAGAAGCGCTTCCCAAACCATACAAATCATAACGCATCTGCGTATCGGTTCTGCCCACCATCTCATCGTGGTTGCGCCC
>JBGCEA010000266.1:0-2637 GCA_045105915.1 Nitratireductor sp. | reverse complement strand
AAGAGACACAACAATTGCGCCAATGACAGAACCATAAAGGCGCCCTCTGCCGCCAATTGCTACCCATACTGCCAAATAGATAGAGGCTATTGGCGCAATTTCGGCTGGATTAATAATGCCAGCTTGTGGGTAATACAGCGCCCCTGCAATACCAGCGAAAATGGCCGTTACCACAAACACTACCAATTTGTAGTTTTCAACTGAGTAACCTAAATATCGAATGCGTGTTTCATCATCTCGGATTGCTTTTATGACATTACCAAATTTACTAGAGACCATCCATGCGGCAATGAAATAACCAAGCGCCAGTGCTAAGGCCGAGCCCCAAAAGAAGTAAATTGAAATAACATCTTGTGAGAGCGCATCGGCACCTGGCAAGTTTTGCAAACCTGATAGACCATTATTACCACGAAGGCCGCTGTCGTTTTGGAACAGGTATAAAGCTAGAGCGAGTGTCATAGCCTGTGTTAATATTGAAAGATAAACACCCGTAACGCGCGAGCGAAATGCCAGCCAGCCAAACACCAGCGCCAATAAGCCCGGCACCAAAACAACAAATGATAACTGAATAATAAAGCTGTCTGCAAAATACCATATCATTGGTATTTCTGAGCCGCCAACGACACCAAAAATTTGGTTGCCAATTGCATTTGTTATTTCTTGTGCTGTTGATGGCAGCGCTGCATTTTCTAGTGATGCAATAACAATCAACTCAGTTCTGGCATACATAAGCCACATGCCGATCATGTAGCCGCCAAGACCAAAGAAGGCGAAATGCCCTAACGATAAAATTCCGCAATAGCCCCACACAATATCCATAGCGATTGCAGCAAGTGCAAAGCAAAGTGTTTTGCCTAGAATTTTTATGTAACTTGTTGAGACCAACCCTAAGCCAACGCCTTCTGACAACACGCTTAAGCAAAGCGTGAAAATGGCAAGAACACCGATAAAAATTAAAGTCGAGGGATGCTTTAAAAAGAAAGGTTTGCGCATGATCAGTCTCCTGCCGCTCTGCCTTTAAGAGCAATAATTCCCTTAGGCTTAAACTGAATAAATATGATGATGAAAATGATCATGAATGTTTGAGCTGCCAACGTGTTTGATGGGTTGAAAAACTCGATTACTTTTTGAAAGCCTCCAATCATTCCAGCGCCTGCAAGTGTGCCCCAAATATTACCCACACCGCCCACAACAACTGTCATGAAGCTTTGAACAATATATGCAGAGCCAAGCTCTGATGTTACTTGCGCAAACAAGCCAATAGCAACGCCAGCAATACCCGCAATACCAGAGCCAAGCCCAAAAGTGAGCATGTTAATTTTATCTGGGTTAATGCCCATAGATGAGGCCATTTGAGGATTTTGCGTTACCGCACGCACCTCAAGACCAAATCTTGTGCGTTTTAAGATAAACAACAACAAAGCCAAAAACGACAACGCCAAAACAAATATCGCAATACGAATATAGCTAATGGAAATGATGTCGTTAATAACCAATGCGCCGTTCAACCATTCAGGCGAAGACAGTGGTCTTGCTTGTGTACCAAAAATATTTTTGGCTAATTGTTGTAATGCAATTGAAATGCCAAATGTTGCAAGCAAAGTTTCAAGGGGTCTGTGCCTTAAGTGGCGCACTACCAAGCGCTCTAATGCGACACCCGCTAAAAACGCAACACCAAAAGCCAATGGCAGAGCAATGATAATTGAAAGCGTGTAGTTTGGTATGAAAAGCTGAACCACATAGCCGGTATAAGCGCCAATCATAATGTATTCGCCATGTGCCATGTTAATCACGCCCATAACACCAAATGTTATGGCCAAACCAATAGCAGCTAGAAAATAGATAGAGCCTAATGATAGCGCATCTAAACCCAAATCTATTGTTTTAAAAAAGCCAATTTTTGTATCTGCTTTTGCAAGCGCGCTTTTTGCGGTTGTTGTGACAGCCTTAGATTTTTCTAAATAGGTTTCATAAAATACGTGTTCTTTAAGCGCTGTATCTATTTGCGCTTGTGTCACTAAAGGCTCGACCAAGCCTTGCTTTTGTAATTCCAAATATGCCTTTTCGCGCATTTCAACTGTCTTTAAAGTTTCAACCTTCAAGCCCGCGACTTGCCCGTTTTTAATATTCTTGATGATCGATGCTTTTTGCGTTTCTAAGCTTATTTGCTCTGGTGCTAGTTTGGCCTCAACCAACATTTGATATGCTTTAGCCTTGCTAATATCTTTTTCAACACTCAATTGTTTTGAAATATTTTCGCTTTGTGAAACGCTTTTTGATGCAACAATTTTTGTTTTAATCAGCGGATTAAGAACAGCCCTTACATCAAAATCTGTATCACCATCAAACGAGTGAATAGCTGCAATTCTAGCGTTCTCATTCTTATCAAATTGAATCGTTAAAAGCGCACTCAAACGTTGCATTTGTAATTTTATTGTCTCGTTTTTTTCATCCACCACAGCAGATCGCAATACTTCTAAATGCGAGACTTCTGGCTTTCGAGAAATAGCATCTAGTGCTGCTTGGCGTTTTTGGGGATTTGCATCTGTTAGCTGAAAACGCACCAGCGTTGCAGCAATAACGCTTCTAACGCCACTATTTGGCTTTAAGCGCTTAAGATCACCTTTTGGACTGCTA
>JBGCEA010000265.1:0-3566 GCA_045105915.1 Nitratireductor sp. | reverse complement strand
GAATATCCAGAGCCAAGCAGCACTATTGGTTTTTCTAATAATGTGTTGGTTAGAGACAGCGAACACAGAGATGATGATATTCTTGAAAGCGCCCTTTTGCAAAAAAGCACACGTGTCTATTTGTTTTGTGAAGGCGCTATTGTTTTAAAAAATGAGACACAGGCAAGTTTTGATCTTGAAGAAATTAAGCAATTTTCGCCTGATTTAAATAACGCCATTGTTTTGGGCATACACGAAAACGATTATCGTTTGGCAGCTCCTTTTAAAGGTGATGCTGAAAACATGCCCGATGGGTATGATCTTATTGGTCTTCGCCCGCTTTTATATAATTCTAATGTAAACCCAGAAGATGTGGGCGCAATTGCACAAGGCAATAGCGTTTTGTTTTGGAATGCAATGAACCAATATTGCGGCAAATGCGGTGGCAAAACCACTTCTGCAATTGGGGGCTTTAGGCGTGATTGCGCTAAGTGTGAAAGCCAAATTTTTCCGCGTACCGATCCTGTTGTTATTATGATGGCAGTTAAAGGCGATAAATGCCTTTTGGGGCGCAGTCCGCATTTTCCTGAAAACTGGTATTCTACACTTGCAGGTTTTGTGGAGCCCGGAGAGACCATAGAAAACGCGACTCGCAGAGAGACGTTTGAAGAAAGCGGCATAAAAATTGGCCGTGTCAAATATTATGCAAGCCAGCCTTGGCCTTTTCAGCATTCGCTTATGATTGGCGTGCATTGCGAGGCAATAGACGACACCATAAATATGGATGAGACAGAACTTGAAGATTGCAGGTGGTTTACTAAAGACGAAGTAAAACTCATGATTGAGGACAAGCACCCAAAAGAATTTCAGTGTCCGCCAAACTTAGCCATAGCAAGCCTACTTATTAGGGCATGGGCGCTAGATTAGAATGAGCTGCTCAACCAAGTCTGTTCCACCAAACCTGTGCATCCTAACCAAGAAGCAGACTTAAATGGATAATGCAAAATCTGGCTGGTTAAATGGCTTTATTGGTGTTTTGATTTTTAGTGGCTCTTTGCCAGCTACAAAAGTTGCTGTGCAAGAAATTGACCCTCTCTTTCTAACCTTTTTAAGAGCCGTGTTTGCTAGCCTTTTGGCCATTGCATTTTTGTATTTTTTTAAAGCTATAAAACCCAAACAGGCAGATTTAAAATCTCTAGCCATTACATCGCTTGGGGTTGTGGTTGGGTTTCCAATATTTACGGCGCTTGCACTTGAGCACGTCACGTCGGCTCATGCCATTGTATTTATTGGATTATTACCGCTCTTAACCGCACTCTTTGGGGTTTTGCGCGCTGGCGACACACCAAAGCCTGCCTTTTGGTTTTTCTCTGTCTTGGGCAGTTTGTTTGTTGTGGCCTTTGCATTTACGCAAGATGTTGGGGCGGCATGGCAAGGCAATATTTATATGACACTTGCCATTATAACTTGCGGGTTTGGCTATGCGGAGGGCGGCAAACTTTCGCGCACGCTTGGTGGGTGGCAAGTGATAAGTTGGGCATTGGTTTTATCGCTACCCATAATGGTGCCCATTACACTTTATTTAGCACCGCCAAACATAGCTGCCTTTACTGCGGCGCTTAGCACGCCTGTGATTAGCTCTGTTTTTTACGTGTCGGCCTTTAGCATGTTTTTAGGCTTTGTATTTTGGAATAGAGGGCTTGCCATTGGCGGTGTGGCACGCATTAGCCAACTACAACTTTTGCAGCCCTTTTTTGGACTCATGCTTGCCGCCTTATTGCTTGGCGAGAGCATAAGCTGGCAGATGAGCCTAGCATGTGTGGCTGTGGTATTGTGCGTGGCGGGCACCAAAAAGTATTCTTAAAGCGCGCGCCTTAGCGCCCTTCTGCTTTTGGATAGACGCCCAAAATTTTGAACTCTTTACAAAAGAACTGAATTTCTTCTAGCGCCAATTTTACATTGGCATCATCTGGGTGGCCTTCAATATCTGCAAAAAACTGTGTTGCAGAAAACGAACCGCCAAGCTGATAGCTCTCAAGCTTTGTCATGTTTACGCCATTTGTTGCAAAGCCGCCCATGGCCTTATACAGAGCCGCTGGAATATTGCGCACTTGGAATAAAAAGGTTGTCATAGATGGGCCATTGTTAGAGGGCGCATTTTCTTCGCTTGAAGACAAAACCACAAAACGTGTTGTGTTGTGCTCTGCGTCTTCTACTTTGCTTTCTAAAATATTTAAGCCATATATGCTGGCTGCTAGCGTTGGCGCTAGTGATGCCGCTTTAGTGTTTTTTGTATCTGCAATGAGCTTAGCACTGCCTGCAGTATCTCCAGCCACAACAGCTTTCCAACCATTTTTGCGAATGATATTGCGGCATTGACCAAGCGCATGCACATGGCTGTAAACTGTTTCGATGTCTTGCATCTTAACGCCTGGCATAACCATAAGGTCAAAATGAATTGGCAAAAAATATTCTGCAACAATATGCGCGTTTGAATTTGGCAATAAATGATGAATATCTGCAACGCGCCCCGCAAGCGTGTTTTCAATTGGGATCATCGCAAGGTCAATTTCGCCAGCTTTTAGTGCATTAAACACATCTTCAAATGTATCATGGGGCACAGCGTCCATTTTTGGATACATGTCGTTAGAAGCAATTTCAGAATTCGCCCCTTTTTCGCCTTGGAAACCAATTTTTCCGGTACGTGATTCATTTGTATTCGATGTCATTTTAGTTCGCTTAAGTTGAAATTCTATTTGCTCAAAAGTGTTCTTGCTGTTTCCAGATCGGCTGGAGTATCAACGCCCAAGGGGGCTGTGTCAACGAGGCTAACATCTATACGCATGCCAGCTTCTAGCGCGCGTAATTGTTCTAGTTTTTCTCGTTTTTCTAAAGTTGATGGCTTTAAAGAGACAAATTTTTCTAAAGCTGCTCTTCTATATGTATAAAGCCCAATGTGATGATATAGCGGCCCATCGCCATGAGGCGCTGTTGCTCTTGTAAAATAAAGCGCGCGCAAAGAGTTTTCGCCATTTGGCGATCCTATAACTTTCACAACATTTGGGTCTTTCTTTTCGTCTTCATCCCAAATTTGGGTTGCAAGCGTTGCTATATCTACATCTTTATTGCTTAACGGCTTTAAACTCGCTTTAATTAAGTTTGCTGGAATGGTGGGCAAATCGCCCTGCACATTTACAATGAAATCGGCCTCAGCATTTGGGTCAAATTTGCTCACAGCTTCCCAAATTCTGTCTGAGCCAGATGGATGATCGCTTTTTGTCATCACTGCTTCGCCGCCAACAGCATGGATAGCCTCTAAAACTTCTTGACTATCTGTGCACACCAATGGCGTACCAATATTGGCCTCCATAGCGCGTTTCCAGACATGAACAATCATCGGCAGGCCGTTAATATCTGCCATTGGCTTGCCTGGTAGGCGTGTAGAACCCATTCTTGAGGGTATTAAAATTAGTGTTTTTGTCATTTTCAATCAGTTTTTATCTATAAAGCAGTCTAAAGTGTCAAAAAGTCTCATGTGGACACCTAATACAGACGTTGCATGTGCGGCGCAAACACATTAGTGATGT